>NZ_JBGUAV010000035.1:0-44645 GCF_041821005.1 Halalkalibacter sp. AB-rgal2 | reverse complement strand
GTTTTTATGACACGAACGAGACCACATCTTTTGAGAAACATCCCCCTAAAGAATCGTATGATCATTAAAGCTAAACATATAACTCCAAGAGGATTCATTTCATCCTTTCTATCATACACCGAGTAAATTTAAGAGGTTGCATCGTTTAGTTGACTAGAATGTCACGTAGTATCACATTCCTGTTTTTCTTGAATTAGTCACAGTAATATATATAGTTAGAACTATACATAATAACAATATAATATGAAATAGTGTATGAAGAGTATTCGGAATAATACCATTTAATTCAGGAAGGAAAGTGTGTGTATCTCCAAACATTTGATTGTACCTAACCGTCCTTTGCTCTACGCCATAGCCAAAGAAATAAGGAATCCACCAATCCAACAATGCCCCTGCAAAAATACAGATTTGATGGATAACCAACCAGAGCTTTACCCAGATTGGATACCCTTTACCCATAAAAATAGATAAGAGTCCCATTAATAATAAAATTTGCATTACACCAATCATTGTAACGATCAACATCTCATTAAATGAACGGCCTTCTGCAATAGCTTGGACATCATTTAATGATCCTAATGGTATCCAATCTTGCATAATCATAAATAATAAAATCAAACTGAACCCTGCAAATAATATCTTCTCCGAAAACCTAATTTCTCTTCTCACAACGTTTCCCTCCTAGTATTTAATAACGCATTTCACAAGGTAAAGTCATATGCTGTATAAAAGGTTATGGCGTTTATTGCACGAACATTATGAATTTCCTCGGTTACACTTTAAAATATCTGTTTTTTTCAAATATACCCAATAGAACACCATGAGATTAGTGCTAGGGAAACAAACATGTCCTTGCATTTTTGAACTTAACAAAAAAGAAAGTGCTCACAGCTTTATAACGCTGTAAGCACATTTCCTTTCCTATTCTTAAATAGCTTTTTCGATACTCTCAGCTTTTTTTCTCTTTTTACGAGTAAAAATCTTTTTCACACCACGTCCAACGTCGTTAAATAACAGATAAACAGATGGAATTAGCACTAACGTAATCACTGTCGCAAACAGCAAACCACCAATAATAACGGTCGCCAATGGCGCCTGATACGCACTAGCACTTCCTGTTGCAAGAGCAAGTGGAAGCATCCCACCTACTGTTGTTAAGGTTGTCATGAAAATCGGACGAATACGGTTTTTCCCAGCTTCTTTGACTGCTTCATGAACGGTAAGTCCCTCATTACGAAGCTGTTTCGTTCGATCAATTAGTAAGATCGCATTGTTTAGCACAATTCCAATCAGCATTAACAATCCTAATGCAGAAAACACACTCAGTTCACTCTGTGTGATTAATAATGCCAAAATCGCTCCAATCACTGTCATCGGAATAACAGACATAACAATAATCGGATGGACTAAGCTGTTAAATTGAACAGCCATGACAAAGTATACAAGGAAAATCGAGATGACTAAAACGATTAACAGGTCCATGATCATTTCTTGCTGTAGCTCAATGTCACCAGCCATCTCTACCGTATAGCCTGCAGGCGTATCAAAGTCAGCTACAACCTGTTGAACATCACGTGAAACCGAGCCTAAATCTCTGCCTTCCATTTCTGCAGAAACCGTCACATAACGCTCGCCATTATCTCTGCTAATTTCTAAAGGTGAATGGATCGTCTCTAAACTCATATAATTCGATAACGGCTCTGTTCCAGTCAGTGTCCCAATTTCGAACTCCTCTAGCGCTTCCTCGTTATCAAGCACAACATCTAATTTAGCAACAACTGGTACGGTCAATCCATTTTCAACCAATTCCCCTACTGGCGCAGTAGAGAAAGACCCTTGCAATTGCCCTAGTATCTCTGAAGCAGTTAAACCATCCTCTTCTAAGGCATCCTCGTCAAGTACTAATAAACGCTCCTCACTTGTCTTATCGATTGAAGTTCCAACATTTACTAAGCCTTCAATCCCTTCAAGCTCACTTACTAAATGATCACCTAGCTCTTGAATGGTTGATAAATCATCACCTTTTACGACTAACTGAATAGGCGCAGCACCTGTTGGTCCCATCAACATGCCAACACTTTTCACAGGGTACTCGTCTTCAAGCTCTCTTAACGCCTCATTAATCGCAATGTTTACCTCATCTTGATCAGTCGTAATCTCATCGCCCTTGGTCATATTTATAAGAGCAAACAAATACTGAACATCATCGAGAAAAATACTCGTCTCAACATCTGGAACTGTTGTTAACTTCTCGCTCGCTGCTTGAACGATTTCATCTCTTTCAGAAGGAGTCAAACCACTTTCAAGCTCAATACCAAGCTCAGCATAACGATCATATACATCTGGCATCAGTGTAATAGGTACTTTCGTTGTCATCACAATTGAGCCAACAAATATGAGGAAGAAGAGACCGATCATCGAATAACGACGTCTTTTCTTACCACTTAACCAACCAATCAAACGGCCATACCCTTCAATGATTCGACTCGATCGCTTCTTTTTATTGGCCTTTCTTTTCAGCTTCAGAAAGTTTTCCGAAAGAGAAGGGATAAGACTAAAGGAAACCACGACCGAACTTACTAACGTAATGACGACTACAACGCTTAAAATAAGAATAAACACACCAAAATCGCCACCAAATAACCCTACAGGAACAAATACAACAACTGTCGTTAACATCGAAGCAAGAACAGCAGTGGCTACCTCACGCACCCCCTTGACAACAGCATCCATTCCAACAAAGCCTTGTTCCTTCTTACGATAAATCGATTCTAAAATAACGATTGACGCATCGACCATCATTCCAATCCCCAGACCGAGACCAACTAATGTCAAAATATTAAAGCTATATCCAATTATCCACATTGTGGAAAAAGTTAAAAGAATCGATACAGGAATGGTCAATCCAACAATGATTGTCGCTCGAATGTTTCGTAAAAACAGCATTAAGATAACGAGTGCAATCATTCCCCCAATCAAAATATTTTGTACCACACCATCTAACGCTGAGCTTACGTAATCAGCCTCCGCGACAATTTCCGTAAAGGAAAATGGAAAGCCTTCTTCTTTCATCGTCTCTACTTCGGCACGAACAGCTTCAGCCATATCTAATTGCGTATAGCCATTCGCACGGCCAATCTCGATCAGAATGAAGTCCCTGCTTCCATCCTTCCACGCGATAGATGAATGTTGATTCGCTTCTTCTCTTACATCAGCAATTTCATCGAGTCTGATCGCTCCATTCATTGTCGGAATCATCGTCTCTTCCAATTCTCCTAGCGTATGAAAGGCTGTATCCCAACGGAGTGACGGTGCATTCTCTTCTTCAGTCAATTCCCCTAAAGACATCGCGATATTTTCTTGCTGTAGAACACTAATCACTTGATTCATATCAAGCCCATGCTCTACTAACTCATCACGATCAAATTCAATGACATACTCTTTCTCTTCAATCCCACTTAAACGAACTTCTCTTACTGAAGCAATGGCTTCGAGTCTTTTTTTCACTTCATTTCGAGCGAAGGTACTTAACTCATCCATCGAACCATCAGACAGCTCCATGTAAAACTCAAACCCTTGATCTGTAGACATCGGGAACACTTCAATAAAGTGAACCTCCGACAGCTCTGCCTCCAAACGACTCGCCCCAGCCTCGAGATCTTTCATCACATCTTGTAAACGTCCATCTTCTATTTCTACATATAAAGAACTACTTCCGGTCGCTGAATTAGACTGAAAGGACTCTACTCCGTCCGTCCCACTTAAAAGCTGCTCAAGTGGTTTTGTTACCCGTTCCTCAACATCTAATACCGGCATATCACCCGCATAGACGGAAACAAGAGCCATATCAAAATCAATGCCCGGTATGAGCTCCTTATCAAGCTTATTAATCGAATAAACCCCTACGATAAAAACTAATACAACCATAAGTCCAATTAAAATTTTACGTTCTAAAATCTTACGTAGTACACTCATTAAAACCCCTCGCTTTTTTCATTGTTATGTATGGACGCATCATCCACACATCATTTCCTTCACTACTTACTATACATGGAAGGATTATCCTACTCGACGTGCTTGAGTCTGTTCCATTCTAAGACTTAAGACTGATTTTCTATTAGATTGCAAACGATGAACCACTACCGGAACGAATAAAATCACATTTACGTATCAAAAGATAAGAAAAATACGATAGCAAACTTTCTTTTCTACAGATATGTACGTAGTGGATTTATTTCAGAAAAACTTATAAAGCACGCATCCTACGCACTCGTGAATTCGTCTTTCTACTCTTTCATTAAATTTCCAGCAACCCCCCTCGTCACATGTAAAGTTATACTGTTTATATAGATATACACAGTATAACACTGAATTTTTCATTGTCAATACAAAATGGGCACAGAAAAAAGATGCTACCCATTACGTATGATTTTCATTGGTGCAATTCTCCACTTAAACGTCCATGTTCACCATCTACGTTCTTACATTTGTTCATTACATTGAAAAAAGCCTCTAAATTAACAGAAAGCCATTTATCCCTATGGACAGCACTATAAATCGCAAGAGGGGTATTATCAAGATTCGTTTGTATCTCCACAAGCTCCCCACTGTTCATTTCTTCTTCCACCGTAAAGTCTGGAAGAATTGCTTTTCCTAAACCAGACAGTACACACTTTTTAATTGCTTCAATGCCAGGTAATTCAATCTTTCTCATTGACACTTGTTCCATCGTTTTGACATATTCGTCAATTATCGAACGCCAGCTACAAGCATTTTCCGTTACAAGCATCGTATGTTGATGAAAATGATTTTTATACTTTGTCGATTGAATGAGTGATAATCTAGTATCCTCCATTTTAGTGATGGTCAATTCATTCGTAGTCCAACCGGCTGTTTCTACTAGAATAGCCACGTCTATTTCGCCCTTCCGTAGCTGATCTGTTAAATTCTCATACTTAATCGATTTAACGGTTAATTGGACATTAGGATAATGCTCCGTGAAGTTCATAATGATTGTTGGGATCCAATAAATCATTAACGATTCACTAACACCGATTGTGAGCTCTCCTGAAGGTTCATCCGATTCTTTAATCATTTCTTTTGATTTAGTGTATAAGGTAATGATATCCAACGCATAAGGGAGAAAACGCCGGCCAGTTTGTGTCAATGTTACTTTTTTACCTAATCGATCAAAAAGCGGATAGCCCAATTCGGTTTCTAACTCTTTAATATGAGCTGTAATGGATGATTGGGCATAACCTAATTCTTGAGCAGCCTTGTTAAATCCCCCTAAATCAACAATTGTTCTAAACGTAATAAGATGACGAAGCTCCATTTCAACCCTCCTATCATTTTTAATGAATTTATATATCATAATTATCAATTTTGCTGAATTATAATCCTATTATATACTGAATCTATACAATATTCCAAAGAGAAAAGAAAGAGGTGCATGATGAAAGTATTAACCGTCGTTACCCACCCAAGATCAGACTCATTAACTTTTGAAGTAGCTCATTCATTTATTAAAGGGCTAAAAGAAGCAGGTCATGAAACGGAATTATTCGATCTTTACCGAAGTGGCTTTGACCCAGTACTATGGGAGGAGGATGAGCCGGATTGGAAAGCAACTGAACAAAGCTATTCTCCTGAGGTTGAATCAGAAATGAAAAAGTTAAATGAATTCGATGCATTAGCATTTATCTTTCCGCTCTGGTGGTGGAGTATGCCAGCTATGATGAAGGGCTATATCGATCGTGTCTGGAATTACGGATTTGCATACGGGCCAGGCAAGCTTCAACATAGTCATGTTTTGTGGCTTAGTCTAGCAGGGGCTCCAATTGAACGTTTTGAAAAAAGAAAATACGATCACATGATCACTCACTACTTTAATGTCGGTTTAGCTGATTACTGTGGCATTCCTCATTCAACCTTTGAGCTTTTTTACGATACTGTCAATGTTAAATCAGGTTATGTAAAAACCTGGTTAAATAGAGCTTATGAGCTTGGTTACCATTATGGAAAATAGATATCATGAATGAATCGAGATGAATACTCTTATATTCATTAATGATCACTGGAGAATATTGAATCACCATTCGAATTTTCTTTGACTTGACTACAACTCTTATGTCCCTACCTCAACACTTTCAATTTTGCTTTCTATTTGACTTTGAAACGTAATCCTATCATAATTTAAATCGTAATAATTACGATTTAAATTAAGGAGGAACTATGACAAATCAAATACACCCTTTTCAATTAGGCGCTTTCAAGTTAATGGCTATATCAGATGGTGCTTTTCCTGTTACAAGAGATTTTTTCTTTGCGGAAACACCAGATGAACTTATTCAACATATTCCAACTCAGTTTAGAGCCCCTTTAAACTTTTTATTGATTGACTCTGGAGATAAGAAGGTATTAGTTGATACGGGACTTGGATATGAACATTCTCCAACAGCAGGTAAACTGCTCTCCAATTTAAAAGCAGCAGGAATTGACCCAGAGGATATCCAAACCGTCATCATCACGCACGCCCATCTAGATCATACTGGCGGTATGCTAACGAATGGAAAACCAACTTTCCCCCACGCACAATATATTATGCACAAAGAAGAATGGGATGTATGGACAAGCCAGCCAGATTCTAATGAATATAAGCAATTACTCCCTCTTAAGAATCAAATTAAACTGTTAACAGAAAACAAAGAGATCCTTCCTGGCATCCGTCTTATTCATACACCTGGACATACAGCAGGTCACCTGTCTCTTTCTATTTTTTCAGAAGGGGAACACCTAATGCTCGCTTCCGATATTCTTAATTACCCAACAACGCTAGAGCATCTGCCTTCCCATATTCGGGCAGAGCAAACACCGACACAAGCATTGGAAACTCGGAAAAAGTTCTTAGAAGAGGCATCATCCAAATCAGCACTACTATTTGTTTGTCACTATCCTTTCCCAGGGTTAGGGCGAATCGAACGAACTAATAAAGGCTGGAAATGGATTCCTGTATTAGTGCAATAATCGGTACTTATTTCTTGTTGAACTATAACATTAAATGAAAATTCATCCCTTGATAACTTTCTAATCAGGGGGTGATTTTTTTAGTCTAAGTTAATATTGATCCTTGACTATAGGGTTACTCCATACCTTAGAGTGTATATGTTAATAGTATCTAATAGGAGATGACCATTATGTCTATTTCAAAAGGAATCGAACAAGAATTTACCATGAAATCGTTACTAGAATATGCTGCTCCTACCATTGGAGTAATGGTATTTGTTGCGATTTATACAATGGTTGACGGTATTTTTGTAGCACGTTATGTGAATGAAACAGCATTATCTGCAGTAAATTTATTCATGCCAATTTATACTTTACTATTTGCCATTGCGTTAATGCTCGGTACAGGAGGAAGTGCCATTGTTGCTAAGAAACTTGGGGAAAAGAACATCCTTGAAGCGAGAAGTAACTTTACATTTCTCCTAATATGCGGAGCAGCTATCGGCCTATTCATTATGTTGTTAGGATTATCCTTTCTTCAACCAATATTAAAATGGTTTGGAGCAGAAGCAAATGAGCAACTCTTTGAATACACACACACATATGGAAAAATCATTTTAGCCGTCAGCCCATTGATAATCATTCAAATGATGTTCGAAAATTTCTTTGTGACCGCTGGAAAACCGAAATTAAGTCTAGCCATTACCGTTGCAGGAGGAAGTTTAAACATTATTTTAGATTACGTATTTATCGTTAAGATGAACATGGGAATACAAGGAGCTGCTGTTGCAACAGCAATAGGAATTGCCGTCCCAGCCATTATTGGAATCGTCTATTTTCTATTTGCAAAAAATAATCAACTTCACTTTTCTAGTCCTAAAGCGCATTGGAAGGTATTGATACAAAGCTGTATCAATGGTTCGTCTGAATTGGTAACAAACCTCTCCACTTCAGTTATCATTTTTGTCTTTAACCTCTTAATGCTATCGTACTTAGGAGTCGATGGAGTTGCAGCTGTTACCATCATGCTTTATGTCATGATGTTTTTAACTCCTGTTTTTATGGGATACTCCGTTGGTATTGTACCAATCATAAGCTATCATTATGGCAGTAAAAATACAACTCAGCTTAAACGTATCGTTAAAAGTAGCCTCCTAATTATTAGTATAGCCTCAATCATGGTATTTGGCTTATCCTTTCTCATTGGACCAATTCTTATTCAATTCATGGTCGAGAAAGGTAGTAATGTTTATAACATTGCTAGAGACGGGTTTCGTATTTTTTGCATCAGCTTTTTATTCATGGGAACTAATATCTTCAGTTCAATGTTATTCACTGCACTTTCAAATGGGAAGGTTTCAGCTATTATTTCATTGCTTAGAACATTCGTATTCGTACTAATTGCATTATTCGTGCTCCCATTAGTTATCGGTGTTAACGGAATTTGGATCGCTATACCGTTAGCAGAATTTCTATCTATTATTGTTTGTACCATCTTTTTATTAAGAAATAGAAAAGTGTATGATTATTTCTAAAGCACTATTTAAATGAAAGGAATGATGAACATCAACCCCCAAGTCAACTTAACGACTGGTCAATTTGCAAAATTAATGGAGATTAGTAAAGATACTTTGTTTCATTATGATAAGGTTGGAATATTTTCACCAGACATGATTGCTTCTAACGGCTACCGTTACTATTCCATTTATCAAGTAGACGTGTTCCATGTCATCTCGGTATTAAAGGAATTAGATATGCCTTTAAAGGATATTAAAACATTTCTTGATAATCGATCACCTGAAAGGCTTATTCAATTACTTGAAAGAGAAGAAAAGACTCTTACAGCGAAAATCCATCGTCTCGAAAAGATGAAAAAAATGGTATCAGAAAAAATAAACGTAACAAAAGAAGCACTGGAGATAACTCCTACAAGCATTCATGTTGAATACAATGATCAAATGTATTTAGTCATTACCGATTCAAAGCCTGTTACAAGTGACAAAAACATTTATGAATCCCTCCTTAACCACCACAAGTATTTAACTGAACATAACATCGACGAAGCGGCTAATGAAGGTTGGATGATAGGTGTCAAGAAGGTTTTAAGTGGAGATAATTTGCTGTATGACTATCTTTATACAAGAGTAAATGATTCAAAATACGCTAATCACTTAATAGAGAAAGGAACCTATTTAGTTGCTTACCATGATAAGGGATATCTCACCATCGAACAAGCTTACAGTCGATTAATTCAATATGCTCAAGATCACAACTTAGTGTTAAAAGGATACTTTTACGAGGATATATTACTCGGTGAATTAGCTGTAAAAGGGTTTGAAAAATATGTCATTAAGCTTTCGGTGCAAATTCAAGATTAATTCGACATACTGAGACGCTCTTTTGTCACTTGCTTCCATCAATGAATGGAGGATTTTAGGACCGTCTGATCTTTATATTAACATCACTCGATATTGCCTTTTCTTCTATTCAAGTTTCTGACACGTATCCCATCCATTAACCCTTTATAAATTCGTTTTGTTTAAAGTTACTCTGTCAATAGCATGTTATATTGTAAAATCTACTTGAAAGTGACGTAACGTCATTTTGTATAATGTAATATTGAAGCATACAGACATGGGGAGGATGCCAATGATTTCAATAAAAGAGGTAGTCAAGCAAACAGGTGTGACAGTCCGCACATTACGCCATTATGATCACATTGGCTTACTGAAGCCAGCTGGAAAAACGGAAGGAGGACATCGATTATATGGTGTTAATGAAATAAAACGGCTGCAGCAAATCCAATTTTTAAAGACACTTCGTTTCACGTTACAGGAAATCCAAGACATGTTAGCAGGAGAACAACAGGATTGGTACAGCAGTCTTCAAAATCAACTAACGTTTGTTTTAGAAGAAAAAGCAAAGCTAAATCAAATGGCTCAATTACTTCGTGGCTTAATGAATGAATACACTTTAGAAGGAAAAAACGACCTCCTTCATATTCAAAAGCTCATCAAAATGTATGAAGGTGTTAAGGACGAGCAGAAAACTTTTCTACATGAATCATTCAATCAAAATGAAAGAGAGCTATTAGACCTCCTACCAAACGTTAATAGTGGCGATCCTGATACATTAGAATGGATCTCTTTACTCGCTCAAATCAAAAGACATATGTCAAAAGGTATTGGAGCCATTGAAGTTCAGCGGATCATTCGCAGAATGGAGGAAAAAGAAAAGGAGCAATTTGGTGGTGACGAAGCCTTTGCTGAAAAGGTATGGGAAATTAGAAGATCAGAGGAGCAATCAAAACAAGCAGGGTTTTATCCGATCGAGCCAGAAGTGCTTACATTTATTGAAGACGCTACGAATTATTATTTGAAACAGCAGAAGTCATTATGTTAAGTCGTTACAGAGGTGATTAGATGGATTTTTTAATAGAGTTTCAATGGGAGTTATTTATAGCTGCCGAGGTGCTATCCATTACTTCCCTATTATTATTTGGCTATTTTCGCTATTTTCTTGGGCAACAAAGAATTAGCTTGATCTTTATTCTCGGCTTTATTGGCTTTCTCATACTCGAAGTATTGCTTGGTTTGTATATTTACGAGCGTACCGGCGAGTTTTCAACGATCCTTCTCGTCATGACTATTTTTGTGATTTACGCTTGTACTTTTGGGATCGCTGACTTCATTAGACTGGATCGGTGGATGCGCAGAAAAATAGGCCAATTCCGTGGTGTAGAGCTATTATCCAAGAAGGACTATAACATAATCGAACGTAACAAAAATCCCAACTATATTGCAAAAAAATACCGGATCAGTGCGTTTATTCATCTGATCATCTTTTTTATCGTTCAAGCGATTTTCTGGCATTTAGGAACATCTAGTACGAATGAGATGGTGAAATATATTACTGATTTTTCTTGGATTGAAACGGGGTCAGCGGCCAACTCCCCCTATGCAAATGAGACGATGTACGCGATCGGAATGATATGGGGGATTGTCTTTATTGTTGACTTCCTTTATTCGATTTCTTATACCATCTTCCCGAATAAAAAAGCGTAATCCTATAAAAGAAAGCCGCCTAAGTATGATTCCTAGGCGGCATTTACTATATATTATACGATTCTTCTCTTTGTAGAAACAATCGCCGTGAAGACGATCCCCGCTAATAAAGCAAAAAGTCCGAAGAAAAGAATCGTATAGTAATTCGTTGCTGTATCTGGAAGACCTTGTCCTCCTGATTTGCTTTCCCCAGTAGTATCATCAGAACCTGAGCCTAGTTGACCTTCCTTATGCTCATTTTCATCTATAACTGGTTCTTCCTTTTCATCTTCAATATCCTCTAGCTGAGCCTCTAAGCTTTCTATCATTTTTCGCAGGTCTGCAATAGTCTGCTCAAAGCTAGCTAGTTGATCTCTTAGTTCCTCATCTAATGCTAACAAGCCTGCCATGAGTCTCTCTAACAGTTCAAGCTCCTTTTTCAATTCATCTAATTGCTCTTTTGTAACATCCTCAAGTCCTGCCAATCTACGCTCTAAGTCATTGATGTAATCGATCAATTCGTTAATAAACCTTTCCAAATCCTCTAGATCAGGATCAGTTGGTAGAGTAGGAGGATCTTCTTCAGTTAAGTTAGAGAATCGTAGAACGCCAAACCTTGAAGTATTTTGATAAGATTGACCAGTTGAGTCATTCCAAATCGCTATACTATCGCGAGATCCATCACCATTCTCATCGTTATTCACTTGAATATCAAATCCAATGATCGTTCCTTCTGCTGGATCAATATCTGTTAAGCTAATGGCTGCTTCCACCACATAACCATCTTCCGTTAGTCTAGTTGCTGTTTCGAATGTGTCAGCATTAGCGTAGCCACCATAGCTTTGCTCATTTTCATAGTTTACTCGGAATTGACCATCATCCGCTTGATAGTATTCTGTCTTTGCATTGTTTTGGTCAACGAAAACTTCAATAGAATCCTGCTCCCACACATTAGCACTTTCTTTACTTAAATAGCTGTCTGTTACATCAGCATAGACATAAAGATTCTCTTCATCCCAAAGTGTGCGAACAACTGCAGTTGACCCTTCTGAACCTTCTACCCACACGTCAGTAGATAGTTCATTTGCATTCTCCCAAATATCATCAAACTCTGCATTAATTTCTGGTGTACCATAAATCGCTTCAGAAACATTTACTTCAGGCAATAAAGATAATGTTCCTAACCTTCCACTAGTCTCCTGCTCATGGGTAAGATCATTCCAAGATAAAAAGCTATATGTCTCACCGTCTAAGACACGTAGATCAAAGGCTACTTGGTCCCCTTCCGTTAATCCATTCGTTAATGGAATCATCGCTTCGACAATATATCCACCATCTATCTCAGAAATAGACACTTCATCAGTAGAGCCACTTCCTCTAGCAAAAATAGAATGTGACAATTCTTCGCCGTCAACAATGAACACTTCTAACGCATCATCTTCGTGAAGATGCTCGTCACTTACTTCAGCCCAAAGATATAAATGATTCTCATCCCATGTTGTTTTGAATGATGCTGATAAAGCTTCTCCTGCTCCAATCGTAACCGGTACAGTTGTTTCCCAAAGGAGATCTTTCTCTCCATCAATTTCAGGTGTACCGTAAGTTGAATTCGCTTCCTGTTTCAATTCAGGTAATCGTGATGGGTCGACTAGCGCCCAAAAAGCTAGCTTCGGTTGTAAATTATGATCAAATACAAACGGAGCATTTTGTCGTGGAATCGGTCTATCCGTTAACCAAGTATGGTCATCTCCAATTCCCCAAAACGTTACATTACTAATAGAGTCACTCATTCTAACAAACTCATCAAATAGCTGCTTATACCGTTCAGCTTGAAGAACAAATATCTCTTCAGGAATATCATCAAATGTCTCATATACAGTCGTATCATCTGTATAGATACTTACATCAAGCTCAGTAATTTGAATATCGAATCCTTCATTCGCAAACAGCTCAATTGAGTCTGTAATAAGGTTAATATGAGGATTACGTATATTCACATGCGTTTGATGGCCAACACCATCAATTGGAACACCATCTGCAGTTAATTCCATCACAAGATCAAATAGAGCATCCCGTTTGGCTGGTTCGTGTGTGTTGTAATCATTAATATACAGTTTGGAGTCATCACCATACTCATCTAGTACCGATTTAGCCGTACGAAACGCAGTAGCTATGAAATCTGTTCCCGTTAGTCGGTACCATTCACTCTCTCGCATACCTTCTGGACCATTCGGATTAACAACCTCATTTACTACATCCCACGAATCCACTACACCTGGATAGTTCTCCACAATATGTCTGACAACTGTATCCACATGCGTTTCGACACGATCTAATACTAGCTGCTTATTCTCTTCTGTCGCTTCTAACGGATCACCATTTTCATCTTCATGGAACCAATCTGGTGATTGGCTATGCCATAACAATGTGTGATAACGCAAAGATAAGTCATGATCCTGCGCATATTGCATCATTTGATCTAACTGACTAAAATTAAATTCACCTTCTGATGGCTGAATATATGCTGGTTTCATTATATTTTCAGCAACGATGCTATTGTAATGATAATCAAGCATTTCTCCGTGTGGTCCTTCCATTTGATACAACTCAATGGCCGCCCCAATTTGGAAATGCTCTTCATAGAATTGATACAAAGAAGGAATCACTTCTTCCTCTTCTTCTTGTGGTTCTTCAATGATCGCCCAATAAGCTGGCTTCGCTTGAAGATTATGGTCGAATACAAACGGAGCATTCGTCCGTCCACTTACCGGAAAGTCATGTAACCACGTATGGTCATCGCCAATCCCCCAGAATACAACGCTACTTATATGATCCTTTAATCGTCTAAACTCATTAAACAATTCCTTATAGCGTTCTGCCTGTGTTTCCAATACTTCAGCTGGAATATTGTCAAATCCATCATAATTTTGGTTATCGTTTGTGTAAATGCTAACGTCTAATTCAGTAATTTCATTATCTAAGCCAAGCTCTGCAAACTTTTCAATGGAATCTGTAATTTCACTCATTGGTGGATATTCAATGTTGATATGTGTTTGATGACCAACTCCATCGATTAAACCATTCTCAACTAGGTTTAAGTCAAGAATCATATCATAAATGAGGTCTCGTTTTTGAGGACTGTGCGTGCTGTAATCATTATAATAAAGCTTTCCACTAGCATTATGCTTCTCTAGCTCTCTCGCTGTAATTTCAAATGCGTGGCGAATAAAATCTGACCCTGTAATAAGATAATATTCACTTCTGCGGTATCCATCACTTTCATGAGCGACTATAACTTCATTGACAACATCCCATGAGTCGATTCGATCATGATAGCGATCCACTACAGCAACAATATGATCTTCAATACGATCTAGAAGTAATTGTTTATTTTCTTCGAGGTTATCAGGATCTGCCACTTCTCCACCAACTACCATAGGATTTCCATCTGCATCATTGAACATCCAACTTGGTGATTGGCTATGCCATACTAACGTATGAAAGCGAGTTTTCATCCCATTTTCTTCAGCGAAGTCGAGCATCGCATCAGCTCTTGACCAGCTAAATTCTCCTTCATTGGGCTGAATGGCTTCTGGCTTCATTACATTCTCAGCAACGAGCATATTATAATGCTTCTGCAGCATTTCACCATGTCTACCGAACATTTGATCACGCTCAATCGCAGCTCCAATGTCAAAGTAATCTGCGAACACTTCTTTTAATTCCGGAATTTCTTCAATCTCATCTTGTATTTGTGCTTCAGCTTTGAAATCATCCAAATAGAAAGAAACACCTGATGATTGATCCGGGTCATATGGCTCCTCGACATAAAAGAATAAGTCGTTTACTCCACTAGACAACGTATATGTCCCTTCTAATAAGACCCATTCCTCGTCTGTTACCATTTTTGGCGTCACTACTGGCGGCCAATAATTCGTACCATCCGCATCCGTTTCAGCTCGCGATACTTGTAACTCTGTCGGTTCTTCACCAGGAGCTAATTTCACCCATACACTAATGTCATATGTATAACCTTCATACATATTTTCAAGAAAATCCAACTTCGCACTGTAAAACGTACCTTGACGATTTTCAATTAATAAACTGTATTCACTGTCTTTACCAGTTCCAGCATTGACAGATAATTCTTCCACACCTTCTCGTGGCTCCCAGCCTTGTAAAGAACCATCTTCAAAGTCCGTATAAACAGCAATACCTTCTCCTTCAGGAATTTCAGGACCATCTGATTCAGAACTTCCCTCTGTTGTAATTAAAATATTACCAATATAAAACGGAACAGTCTGACCTGCGTCATTGGATTGTATCCGTAACGCTGAATCGCTCTCTACATTGACAGTATATTGTCCTTCTAAAGTAAACGGCTCACCCGCTACATAATTAGCGTTTAAATACAAGCCATCATAGCTGTCTATATTTTGAAGTAATGCTTGTCCACCTTCTGGAACACTTACACTTTCATCGACATACCCTGTCACCTTGATATCATAAGTTTGTCCATCTTCCATTCCAACATCGGCAAAGGAAATGTCCACCCCATCCCAATTGTTCGTTCTTCCAGTTACATGTAAGGCATATCCATCATCATTTCCATCAAATACAACGTCAGATACCGCTTCTAATTGTGAGTCACCTGATTGTGTAGCTAAACCTAAATCATTTTGGAACGTTTCGTGATAGACCGTCTCCGTTTCTGACTCTGTCCCTGTCGCTTCCTCAGCGAACGCAGACAGCCAGCCAGTTGGCATGATCAGCAAAGCAATTAGAAAAATTAAAGTGAATTTTTTCATCTTCCTACTCATTTGTTGCACTCCCCTACAGTAGAATTTTCCTCCAATTCAAGTAAAGCGCTTACAATCTTTCGAAACGACTAATCACCACCTTTCTTCATCCTTCAATTTCTTATTATCATCTTTTTATGTAAAGGCTTACATCCGAATAACTAAAGATATTACTTTAAAAAATTAATATGTTTAATTCTGTCTATAACTAATGACTCATGCCTTTGTTTATACAGAAAAAAGCCCCGGTATAAAATACCAGGACTCTTATACTAACGAAGACATTATTTAATTTTATACCTGTACTTCAAATACCGGATCAGAATCGGTTCCAATTCTATCTCCATTCACAATCATTTTCCGTGTCTCACCTTTAGTTAAGTACACTCGAACAGTATTATAAGGTAAAACAAACTGCCCTTTTTTCTTGACCTCTATTTGAACCTCTTTCTTCGAACATCTCATTGTTATATTTACAAACGAACTTTTTCCATTTTTATAATCATTTGTAAGACCATCATCTTCATAAAGAGAAAAGCTTGTTTCACCCACTTCAAAATGTGGGTAGCAAATAAAGCCTCTCGACTCTTCATTTTTGTTTTCAAACGTGATCTGCTGATCATTAATTGGAACAATCGATCCAGCTTGAACCATAAGCGGTGTTGAATTGTACGGTGCAGGAAGTACAATCGTTTGACCTGCATCATACTTCATTTCTGTATAGAAATCATACCAGCCCTTTTGATTAAGAGGTAAATATACCTCTCTTTGTTGAACACCTTTTTCAACAACAGAAGCAACCAATAAAGAGTCTCCAAGCATAAAATCATCATTCTCTTCAAACGTTTTTTCATCTTCAGGGAATTGATAGAATGTAGGCTTAATGATCGGCTTATACTTTGTGTGTGATTCATACATCAAATGATATAAGTATGGGATCATTTTCACTCTAAATTTCATTAATTCACTTACTGGTTTAATGATTTCTGGATACATCCATGGAACATTTACACTTTTGTCATCGTTCCAAGAGTGAATCGTAAAACGAGGATGAAAGATCCCATTTTGAATCCAACGAACAAACAACTCCGGCTCTGGTTTCCTTCCAGCAAAGCCACCTACATCATGTCCAACATTATAAACTCCTGATAAGCTTAAGCCTAATCCGGTTTTAATATTAAACTTTAATGAGTCCCAGCTCGTTCTATTGTCTCCAGTCCACGTTTGAGCATACCTTTGCATTCCAGGGCAACCCGAACGAGAAATAAGGTACGGTCTTGTATGAGAATCAAATTCTTTTTGCGCTTCATAGGATGCTTTCATCATTAACAAAGGCTGAATGGGACGGAGCAATCCAATATTAATTGGCGATCCAAAACCATTAACTGTAGCATCTGAATTCCACAATTCAAATTCATTATTATCGTTCCATGTTGAATCAATTCCGAACTCTAATAACTGTTCTTTTATGTTCTCTTTCCACCATTTAATCGTATCAAAATTTGTAAAATCCAAATATGCTCCTACATCATCCCAAAATTGAACAACCTCTTCTCGTTCACCTTCTGAATCTTTAATAAACATTTCACCTTGCTTCAACTCTTCATATTTTGGATGATCATGTAGAAGAGCAGGCTTAATATTAGCACAAAGCTTGACCCCTGCTTCATGGAAATCAACAGTAAATTGTTCAGGACTTGGAAATTTACTCTTATTCCAATTAAATACATAACGTTTATTCTCAATAGAAGTGTAGCCAGAAGATAACTGGAATGAATCACAAGGAATGTCATATCTTTTACAATCCTCTAAAAATTGATATAATTGCTCTTGTGCATTTTCAGCATCTGTATATGTCATCGTTGAACCAGAATAACCTAAGCTCCATTTCGGAAATAATGCTGTTTGACCAGTTAACCATGAGAATGTCTCTACAACTTCGGACGCTTGATATCCTTGGATCATATAATAATCTAAATCCCCACCTTCCGAGTGATAATAGCGATAGAACCCATGGTAGTTATCTAATTCATTTCCCATATCAAATGTCGACGTTGACGTATTATCATAAAAGATGCCATACCAACTTTTTTCTTTCGTTCTCGTAAAATAAAAAGGAATGTGTTTATATAATGGATCTGTGTGAATCGGGTCATATCCCATTGGGTCAAGGTTCATCATGCGATACCTTCTTCCATGACGATTAAGATTTCCCGTTTTTTCACCTAAGCCATAATACTTATCTTCTAAATCTCTTATCATATAATGAAAAATACCTTTTCCAAGAGAACCATCATGATTATACGATTGAGTTTTTCTATCACCTGCAATTTCATGCCAGTGATTATTCCTGTTTTCAAACCATGTTAGAATAAAGCCATCTAATTGAACGAATACTTTTAGCTTGTCTGTATAGATTGTTACTTTATTATCATTTTCTTCATATTGAAATGTAGGTAAAGAAAAAGGAGACAGATCCATACGATCTCTTCCTTCAAATGGGATATCTTCCATACCTGGTGCAACTAGCCATGTATTTTTCATTTTCAATTCGCTATTTTTTTTAAATAGAACACGAAAGATATTCTGTTCTAATATTAAAATACTTATTTCAATGTCTTTCATACGGTTTATAAAATGCAAACCTTCTTCAGTTATTTTATTTACAGTAAATTGTTTCTTTGAATAATTCACTCCTCATCCTCCTCTAAAGAATATTTCAACTAATTCATTTTTTTGCATTCTATAACAGACCAAGCCATCGTGGCAAAGCTAAACTAATCTCAGGAATATATACAACAAACAACAATGTAACAACTAGAACAACAAAAAATTTACTAAGTGGCTTTATAACAGCTTCAATAGGAACATTCCCCACACTGCAACCTATAAATAGACAACTCCCTACAGGTGGTGTAATCACTCCAATTGCTAAATTGAATACAAGCATAATGCCAAAATGAACGGGATCTATTCCTAACTGAATGGCTATCGGTAAAAAGATAGGTGTAAAGATTAATACAGCTGGAGTTAAATCCATAAAAGTTCCAATAACTAACAACATAAACATCATGATCAACAAAATAATAATAGGATTATCTGAAATACTTAGTAGAGCATTACTTATAGCACTCGGTAAACCCGTTACAGCCATGGCCCAAGACATAATAGAAGAAGCACCTACTAAAAATAAGACAATACCAGTCATAACAATAGTTTCTTTTAATATTTTCGGAACATGTGACCACGTCAAATTACCGTAAATCAATGAAAGGACTAATGAGTACAAGACAGCAATTGCTGCACCCTCTGTTGCTGTAAAAATTCCAGCAACAATCCCTCCGATAACAATGACAATTAACATTAAACTTGGAATCGCTTGAAATATAATCTTAATGGCGTCTCTTATACTTACTTTTTCAGAGACTGTATAATTATTCTTTTTTGCAATAAAATAAGCCACGATCATAACCGCTAGTCCCATTAAAATCCCTGGTAAGTAACCCGCCATAAACAATGCTGAAATTGACGTCCCTCCACTAGTCAATGAATAAAGAATTAAGACACCACTAGGAGGAATGAGTAAACCTACGGGTGAAGAAGCGATATTTACTGCTGCGGAAAACCCTTTATCATAGCCCTCTTTTGCTTGTAATGGAGACATAACACTTCCAATAGCAGC
The DNA here is from genome assembly GCF_041821005.1 of Halalkalibacter sp. AB-rgal2. Taxonomy (NCBI): domain Bacteria; kingdom Bacillati; phylum Bacillota; class Bacilli; order Caryophanales; family Bacillaceae; genus Halalkalibacter; species Halalkalibacter sp. AB-rgal2. The sequence continues at coordinate 25,116 of NZ_JBGUAV010000035.1, read as the reverse complement.
CGCAGAGGCTACAGCTGAACCCGATATAGAACCAAATAGCATGTTTCCAACTACATTCGTATGTGCTAATGACCCAGGCAACCTACCAGCTATCAATTTTGCTAAATTTACTAACCGTAACGCTATTCCACCATTGTTCATAATACTTCCTGACATAATAAAAAAAATAACAGCTAACAATGCAAAACTATTTATACCACCTAGCATTCTTTGTGCCGCTGTAAATAGAACAATATCTATTGGCAAAACAAGAATTACGGAGGCTAAAGAAGATATTCCAATACTAATTGATATTGGTACCCCTAATAATAGAAGCAAAAAAAATACTCCAAACAATAACAGAGCCGCTTGTACTGCTAATTCCATTGTTATCCCTCCTTTTTATTCTCTAGATTAGAAGAACTAGGGGCAATTACAGCTTGTTCAATCGAACTTTCCTCTTCTCTTCTCTCAAAGACATTTATGATTTGATAAAATATTATCAGCACCCCAGAAACCGGTAAAATAGCATAAATATACCCCATTGGAATTTGTAAAATTGGAGAAGTTTGATTGAGAGTTGAAATTGTAATACTATATCCACCTTTTACGAGAATTAATGCTGCAAAAAATACGATAGAGGCATCAATAAAAATTTGTAATGACTTTTTCTCCTTGCCACGTAACTTGTTCTTCACAAAAGTAATTGCTAAATGTTCATTTGAGCCAAATGCATAAGTTGTTCCTAAAAAAGCTACCCAAATTAACAGAAATCGTAAAAGCTCTTCGGTAAATACACTTGGATCATTTAATACATACCTACTAAATACTTGCCATAGCGCTCCGCAAACAAGGATAACAGTTAGTATAGAGGCGAATATCATAATTCCTAGGTTCAAGATATTCTTCACTTTTTTTAAAATTTTCAGCATATTTAGTCACCTCTTTTTATAAAATCATGTTCTCCTTAATGGTAAAACCTTTATCTATGATCAAAATAATTATCTTAGTCTCTCTATATGAATCCCGCGTGTTAAATCTATTTCAATAAATGTCAGTGCCCCACTAAAAAGAGGGGCACTTCATTTAAAGTTTTCCTATTATCGTAAAGCTTCAAAAGCATCTAACAGTTCAGCGATTTGCTCATCTTCTCGATACTTCTCATGCATTGGTTGAACAGCTTCGAAAAATGGTTCCTGGTCTGGATAGAAAAACTCCACTCCCATTTCTTCAGCCTCTTCTATGGCTTGATTAATAGCTTCAGCCCATAATTCTTTTTGATACTCTGTTGATTCTTTAGCTGCATCTCTTAGTAATTCTTGTTGACCTTCTGTCAGCTCATTCCATAAATCACTGCTAATTACTACAATATCAGGAATTCGTGCATGTTCATCAAATGAGAAAGCTTTAGCAACTTCCCCATGCTTGCCCGTTGTCAAGGCAGTTGGGTTACTTTCAGCTCCATCTACTACTCCTGACTGAAGCGCTGTATATATCTCACCGTAAGGCATTGGAGTTGGTGATCCACCTAATTCCTCCATCATTTCAATTTGAGTTTGGCTATCCATCACACGAATTCGAAGTCCACTTAAATCATCTGGATGCAGGATCGGCTGATCTTTTGTATAAAAGCTCCGAGCACCAGAGTCATACCATGTCAATCCTACAAAACCTTCTTCATCTGTTGAATCAAAAAGATCTTGTACCACTTCAGAATCCATTGACGTAAAGAAATGATCTTCATCACTAAAAACATATGGCAAACTAAACACTGAATATTGTGAAGAGAAATTCTCAAGTGAAGCTGCGCTTACCTTTGTAATATCGACTCCACCTACTTGAACTTGCTCTAGTATCTCTCTTTCTTCACCCAACACTGCATTAGGAAAGATCTCCATTGTAATTTGACCTTCAGAACGTTCTTCTACTATTTCAACAAACCTTTCTAATCCCATATGAACAGGGTGATCTTCACTCAAGTTATGAGCCAGCCTTAAGTTATGCTCTGTTGCTTCTACATTCTCGTCCCCGGTTGGTGTTTTTTGTGGATCAGCATTATCATTCCCACATGCAGATGCCAACATTAACAAACTTCCCATGATTAAGCTTCCAATTATTTTTTTCAATGTAAATCCCCCTTTTAGTATTGATCTTATATAATGAACTGCTTTGCAGCTAATTCTTTAGTATAGACTCAACCCACTAACTTAAGTAACATCCTCAAAACCACCTGGCACATCCAAATGTATAGCCTTATTTTGTGCGTCAATACATAATTCAGCAGCTTTAAAAGCATGCTCTTGACTCATTGATTCTTCGCTTCCATTCATACAATCCAAAATAAACTTTCCAAAGAATGGATACCCTACTTGGCCATGACAATGAATATGTTGCTCTCCTTCATGATTCACTACATAAACGTGATCGCCTTTTTCATCTCTAGCAATGTCTATATATTTTCGTACTTCGATGTACCCATCTGTTCCCAATATGATGACACGACCATCTCCCCATGTCCCTAAACCATCTGGTGTTAGCCAGTCTACGCGAAAATAAAAAGTAGCACCATTATCAGCAACGAGTGTGGCATCTCCAAAATCCTCGAATTTAGGATAATCCTTAAATTTATAATTAGCTACTTTACTATGCAATACTCTTGCATCCTTCGCTCCTGCATAATATAAAAACTGTTCAATTTGATGGCTTCCAATATCACATAAAATACCTCCAACATAATCACGATCAAAAAACCAATTCGGTCTAGACGACGGATTAGCTCGGTGTGGACCAGTTCCAATAACTTGAACAACCTTGCCAATTGCGCCATCTTCAATTAGTTGACCTGCTAAAATCGCCCCCTCAACATGTAAACGTTCACTGTAGTATATCCCCCACTTCAACCCTGTTTCTTCTGTTTTCTTCCTTGCTTCTTCCAATTGCTCTTTAGTCGTAAATGCAGGCTTGTCTACAAAGAAATGTTTTCCTTTATCAAGTGTTCTTAATCCTAAGTCACAGCGCATTGCTGGGATTCTAGCACTTGCAACTAGGTTAATCGTCGAATCTAGCAATATTTCTTCCTCTGAATTAGCTATTTTAGTATTAGGGAACTTTTTAACAAATTCTTTTACTTTTGTTGAGTCAGGGTCATAAACAAGTTTCAATTCTCCTCCTGCTTCCAACAATCCATTACACATTGCATAAATATGTCCATGATCTAAACCAATTGCCGCAAAGAAGAATTCTCCACTATCGATAACTTTGCTTGCTTTTCCTTTTGGCTGATAATTCATCCCATCACTATTACTCATTTTTTATTCCTCCTTAATGGCAGTGGAATTAACTAATTCATGATGACTACTCATATTTGCCACCTGTCGTAATCTCATTTGTAGCGAAGTTTTCTATACTATTTTTCTTTTCATAAAAATAAGTGGCATTCTTTAATACCCCTTCTCTAGAATAAAATGGGCTATTCTTTCCTAGAGGTAATGTAACGCTTTCTCCTAAGCTAGAAGATTGATATATAGCCGTGATAAGCTCCAAAGTTTCTCTTCCATCCTTGCCAGTCACTAATACGTCTTTCTCCCCTTCTATGGCCAATAGAACATCTTGAATTTGTCCTGCATGACCTTCATATTGCAGTTTTGGTTTTAAATCATATTCTTCCTGTATTTTAGATTCTAGTTCTTCATTGATTTCAGGAAATCCATTTTCCTGTGGTTTAGATGCCGTTACTTTCCATGGTACAGAGACACGAGCAAATTCCCCTTGAAAAATTAGCTGTTGCTCTTCTCCATGATGTACAACAGAGCTTGTAATTTGCGCTAAACTACCATTTACATAACGAACAATAGCGATTGAAATATCTTCTACTTCCGCATTATCATGTGCCACATTACTCATTACCGCTGTAACTTCAGCTGGCATACCATTCATCCAATTAAATATATCGATATGATGAACCGCATGGTTTAAGGTACACCCTCCCCCTTCTTTTTCCCACAAACCTCTCCACCATAAATCATAATAAGAATAGCCCCTCCACCAAAATGAATCTACTTGAGTATGAAGAATTTTTCCCATTAATTTAGAATCGAGCACACTCTTCAGTTTCATCATCGGAGATGTAAAACGATTTTGTGCAATAACCGATAAAATTTTCCCGCTCTGTTCAGCAGCCGCATTCATTGCATCGCATTCCTCTAAAGAGGACGCCATAGGTTTTTCAACAATGACATGCTTTCCTTGCTTTAAAGCTTCAATTGTAATATCTGCATGAGTGTACGGAGGCGTACATATAGAAACTAAATCTATGTCATTACGAGCCATTACGTCTTTATATTCGTTAAATATTTCTACATCTAAATTAAAATCTTTGGCCTGTTTTTGAGCCTTTTCTGAATAAATATCACATAATGCAACAATTTTGCATTGATCTTGAAATGCTAAAAAACCGTCAATATGAGAAGTAGATATTGCACCTGTTCCTATTATCGCGACTTTAATCATTGTTAATGCTCCTTTTATTTATAGAATAGATTACTTGTTCCAACAAATTAATGAAGACTCTTTCTAAAACTCACAATTTTGAGCTTATTTATAAAGAACTTCGCTTAAACTTCATCGCGGCTTCGACTGCTTGCTTCCATCCGTCATATAATTCTTTTCTTTCCAATTCATCCATCTGCGCAGTAAACGTACAATCGATGTTCCACCTTTGTGTAATCTCATTTTTATCCTTCCAAAATCCAACAGCAAGTCCTGCCAGATAAGCAGCTCCAAGAGCGGTCGTTTCCTGAATGACTGGTCGTTGAACAGGTACATTGAGAATATCACTTTGGAATTGCATTAAAAAATTGTTTGCTACTGCCCCACCATCAACCCTTAATGCTTTGAGATCGATTCCAGCATCTGCTTCCATCGCATCTAATACATCCTTCGTTTGATATGCTAACGATTCTAGCGTCGCACGTATGAAATGCTCCTTCTCCGTTCCACGTGTCATTCCAAAAACAGCCCCACGAACATCACTATCCCAGTACGGTGTCCCAAGTCCAACAAAAGCCGGTACGACATACACTCCATCCGTTGAATTCACCTTAGTCGCATACCTTTCACTATCTGCTGCTGATTGAAGCATTCGTAGCCCGTCACGAAGCCATTGAATTGCTGAACCAGCGACAAAGATACTCCCCTCTAGTGCATACTCGATTTTCCCATCAATTCCCCAAGCAATCGTCGTTAATAAGCCATGATGGGATTTAACCGCTTCTTCCCCTGTTGTCATGAGCATAAAGCAGCCGGTTCCGTACGTATTTTTCGCCATTCCTGGCTCAAAGCATGCTTGCCCAAATAGTGCTGCTTGCTGATCCCCAGCCACTCCTGCAATCGGAACAGTTTCACCGAAGAAATGATAATCAATCGTATGCGCATATATATGTGAAGATGGGCGAACTTCAGGTAGCATCGAGGCTGGTACACCTAATATATCTAAAAGCTCCTCATCCCACTTTAAGTCATAAATATTAAACATCAGCGTTCTAGACGCATTCGTATAATCCGTTACATGTGCCTGCCCACCAGAGAGCTTCCAAATAAGCCACGTATCAACCGTACCGAATAATAGTTGACCTTGCTCAGCCTTTTCACGTGCTCCTTCAACATGATCTAACATCCACTTCACTTTTGTTCCAGAGAAGTAAGCATCAATTAACAGTCCTGTCTTATTTCTAAATGTCTCATTAAGCCCCTGCTCCTTAAGCTCTTCACAAATACCATCTGTTTGCCGCGATTGCCAGACGATTGCATTGTAAATCGGTTTACCCGTTTCTTTATCCCAGACAACTGCTGTCTCGCGTTGATTCGTAATACCAATTGAAGCAATCTCTTTCGGTGAAATCTCTGACTTACTTAATAGTTCGGCGATAACTGATAGGATCGAAGACCAAATTTCATTGGCATTATGTTCAACCCAACCCGGCTTTGGGAAAATTTGTGTAAACTCCTTCTGCGCGATATCTACGACTTCTCCTTGCTTGTTAAAAAGGATAGCTCTTGAACTAGTTGTCCCCTGATCTAAAGCTAATACATATTTTTTCTCCACTACATTACCTCCAAGAACAATGACTTCTTTTTACCCTTTATACCTAATGCCTTATTAGTCGCCTTCACATACTGATCAAAAGAGTCTAAGATGAGAAAATGTTAATAGTAGACTTTATCAAAGAAACACTTAAGACAACTTATGGAATGAATACACATTACTTTCTTAAATAATAGTCAGATATGATACCCTTCCATTAATAAGTCAACATTCATTTCTTTTTTGAAAACTGAAACATGCTACTCTCAAAAAAAAAATCAACGAAACAGGGTGTCTACAAAAAACTAGACACATAGCTTCGTCGATCTCCAAGTCTCATCGAAAATTATTAACTTAGTAACAATTAAAACAAACATTGAAAACGCTGTCAATACTTTTTCCTTTTTAAAAAGAAAAATCGCAGTGATCTTTTCTTACAAACGGTGTGCATCGTCATGATTAAATGAACGTGCTCTTCAATAACCAATCGATAACGAACGGAGGTGATAGCACCCATGTATCCATTTCCACATCTATGATTAAACATCCAAAATGAATTACTCCTCACTAACAATCCCTTTCGTCAAAATCACATTCGCATACAACGCTCTTTCACTTGTTGCAATAACAGCAAACGCTGACTTTGCGCGCTCATAAAAGTCATAGCGCGACTCCCATTTTATACTGTCCTTTTTAAAACCTTCCTGCTTTAAAATTGTTACATATTGCTCCCAAATGTTAGGTATTGAATCACCAGGTAAAACATCCATTAAGGCAACAGGTTTGTCGACATACGTATCTAACGGTAAATGCTGTAATATCGCTGTTAGAATGGGAACAATCTGATGGCCATCACACCTTATGACGTTTTCATTTAAACGTGCTGCTGGAAAATGTCCATCTGCTATGACGATTTCATCTCCATGTCCCATTTCCATTAATCCTTTTACAAGATCAGGAGACAAAATAGATGGAATACCTTTTAACATATCACTCTACCTTCTTCCTATTATTCATACAGAGCCGCTTGAATGTCTTCATCATCAATATTTGATTGATCGTACCAGAAAAAACCGGTATCTATCATTTCCTCAACTTCCTCACCCTTCACCGCTTGAACCGCTGCTTTAACTGTCTCATAACCAATTCCAACTGGATTTTGCGTAACCGCACCTGCCATGACACCACTTCGAATCGCTTCCATTTGCAGATCTCCTGAATCAAACCCAACAACCACCACTTCTCCTGCTTTATTTAGTTCATTCACCGCGTTAATAATACCGATTGCTGAACCTTCATTAGATCCAAAAAAACCTTTTAAGTCTGGATATGCTAGTAAAATTGTTTTCGCAAGGTCTGTCGAATTTAAATGATCGCCTCCCCCATATTGAATATCAACAATTTCAATAGCAGGAAAATGTTCTTCCATATATTCGACAAACCCATCTCGACGATCCACACCTGTAATACTCGTTTGGTCATGAACAATTAACCCAATTTGCCCTTCTCCATCTATTAGTTCTGCCATTCTCTCCGCAGCTAGTGCTGAAGCCGCCTTATTATCCGTTGAAGCGGTCGTAATCGGAATCTCACTATCTACACCCGAATCAAACGCTACCACAGGAATTCCACTATCCTCGGCTTGCTGTAAAATAGGAATCGACGCTTGACTGTCTAACGCTGCAAAGCCGATGGCATCGGGCTGATTATCCAAGGCCGCTCTTAGCATATCAATTTGGCGGTCCACATTCGCCTCTGATTCAGGCCCCTCGAATGTGATGACAGCCCCATATTCCGCAGCAGCCTGCTCGGCACCCTGTCTAACCGCTTGCCAAAATTGATGCTGAAACCCTTTTGATATAATCGGAATAAATAATTCATCCTCTCCAACATCAGGTTGCGCCTCCCCTTGATTAGACTCATCACCCTCTTCACCACAAGCCACAAGTAAAAGAACAACAAGAAACATAAATAACAGCACACATTTTCGATTCATCATCATTTCTCCTTTTTTGTTTTGTATGATCATGCTCCTGAGGATGGAGTTCATTCAATACATGTCGTTTACGTATTTTTCCGACGTAAATTATCCGCATAGACCGCTAGAATAATGACACAACCAACCACGACCGTTTGCCATTCTTGTGGCACCGATAAGATCCGCAAGCCATTCGTCAGCACACTCATAATTAAGGCCCCAATCACCGTCCCAACAATCGTGCCTTTTCCACCACTTAGAGATGTTCCACCGATTACAACAGCCGCAATTGCCTCTAGCTCATAGCCCATTCCTAATGCGGGCTGTGCTGAATTTAATCGAGAAGCCATAATGACACCAGCTAATCCTGTAAATAAGCCCGCTATCGTATAAATTTTTATTTTCCAGCGCTTCACATTCACACCTGATAAACGAGTTGCTTCTTCATTACTACCAATAGCGAACGTAAAGCGCCCGATAACCGTTTTAGACAAAATGAGTGCTGCGATCATAGCTACGGCAAAAAAGAGCACAACTCCATTAGGAATTCCTGGAATCAATGTCCCTAATGCAATATTGGAAAAAATAGGTGTATTGGTAAAATAGATCGGCGACGCCCCTGAAATGACGAGAGCCATTCCTTTTGCAATCATCATCATAGCTAACGTTGCGATAAAAGGGGGAATATTCATCTTGGCAATCGCTAGCCCGCATAATAGTCCACATATTGCTCCAGTTACGATCCCGACTAATACACCGACGATGATAGGAAATCCCAAAGTTGTAATCATTACTGCCGTCATCACTGAGGAGAGTGTCATGACTGTCCCGACAGATAAATCAATCCCACCCGTTATAATGACAAATGTTGCTCCAAGCGCCAAAATACCGATAACAGCCGTAGAAAGTAAAATACCTACAATATTTGAAAATTGCAAAAAATTAGGTGATGCAATAGAAAAGAAAACAACTAATAGAATTAAACTAGTAAACGCCAATAGTTGTTGAACAGCACCTGATTGAAATAGAAAACAACCTTTACTAAAACGATTTATGAATTCAACCCTTTTCATATGAATTCCTCCATACTTTTGCGTTTTGTTGCATAGGTCATAATCGCTTCCTGTGAAGCGTTTTCATAATCCAATTCTCCAGAAATCCTTCCCTCACACATGACGATCACTCTATGACTCATTCTCAATATTTCTGGTAATTCAGATGAGATCATGATGATCGCTTTTCCCTGCTTAGCTAACTCATTCATTAACTTATAGATTTCCCCTTTTGCTCCAACATCAATTCCTCGCGTCGGTTCATCAAATATCAAAATATCACAATCTCTTGTTAACCATTTGGCGATGACAACCTTTTGTTGATTTCCTCCTGAAAGAAATTTCACTTGCTGATGCACCGACGGCGTCTTAATCGTTAGCTGCTCAGAAACAGCACGTGCTGTTTCAACCATTTCCTGATCTTTCGTCCAACCGAATGGATACAAAAAGTGCTTTATAGAGGAAATGATGATATTCGTTTTCACATCCATATCAACCATTAGTCCGAGCTGTTTACGATCCTCTGAGACATAACCAATGCCATGACGAACCGCATCATTAGGGTTTTTAATCGTTACTTTTTTCCCTTTAACATAGATTTCACCACTCGTGATAGGGTCTGCACCAAAAACAGCTCTTGCCACCTCTGTTCTTCCAGCACCCATCAATCCAGCAAACCCAACAATCTCTCCCTTTTTCAAATGGAAGCTAACGTGTTCAAGCTCTCTGTTGCACAATTGACGAACGTCTAATACAACCTCTTCCGTTCGAGATTCTACGTTCGGCTTCAACTGTTGATCGATCTTTCTTCCGACCATCTTTGTAATTAATTGATCAATCGATACACCCTTTGTCTGAAACGTATCGATATACGTACCATCTCGTAAAATGGTCACTCGATCCGTTATCCTCTTCAATTCTTCCATTCGATGTGAAATATAAATGATTCCGACTCCTTGTTTTTTTAAATCGGCAATAATAGAAAACAATCGATCAATCTCACTATTAGTTAAAGCTGCTGTCGGTTCATCCATAATGAGAATTTTCGAGCGAAAGGATAAGGCCTTAGCAATTTCAACCATTTGCTGTTTAGCAACAGAAAGCTCTGAAACAAAGGATTTCGGATTGATTTGAAGATTTAATTGATCGAATAAGGACAGGGTATTTCGATTAAGCTCTTGCTCATCTAGAAAAAGTCCTAATTTTCTCCTTGGTTCTCTGCCAATGAAAATATTTTGAGCAACTGTCAAATCTGGCATTAAGTTCAGCTCTTGATGAATGATACTGATCCCTAAATCTTGAGCTACTTGCATATTCGTTATCTCTACTTCCTCCCCACAGTAAGTAATGGTCCCCTCATCCTTTTCATAAATTCCTGTGAGGATTTTCATTAAGGTTGACTTTCCCGCCCCGTTCTCTCCTAAAATCGCATGAACCTCACCACTATTCAAATCAAAGTGGACATTTGATAATGCACGCACACCAGGGAAATTCTTTGAAATGCCGTCCATTCGTAACAAATCCTCACTCATCGTCACCCTCCTAATAAAAGTGGAATGATTTCATTTTTAACGATAAAGCGGGCCATAATTGGAGCATGCTCGATAATCGGCTCCTTCTAAATCATAACTACCAAACATCGACCAAGCACTTGGACGGAAAATAGCTTCGTTAGAAATATTGTGCATATTGACAGGTATTCGAAGCATTGACGCTAACGTAATTAAATCAGCTCCAATGTGTCCATAGCTCACTACACAATGATTCGCTCCCCAATGATTCATAACCGAATAGACATCTTTAAAAGCTCCCTCTCCTGTTAATGTTGGGACAAACCAAGTTGTCGGCCATGTCGGATCTGTTCGCTCATCTAATAGTTGGTGGACATGCTTCGGTAATGTCACTGTATACCCTTCTGCTAGTTGTAGCACTGGTCCAAGTCCTTTCACTAAATTTAATCGAGCAATCGTAACAGGCATATTTCCCTTCGTTAGAAAGTTACTTGAAAACCCTCCTCCTCGGAAATATTCGGTATTAGCAGGTCTGAAGCTTGTTGCATCTAAGCATTTCCTCACTTCATCTTCTGTTATTTGCCAAAAAGGCTTCATAGCTGGTGTTCCACCAATCTCTTGCTCCCCTGTCCCATCCAATGCGGCTGCACCAGAGTTAATTAAATGAATGACTCCGTGCCGCGCCTTTCCTTCTAAATTTTCACCTGTTACACGTTTAATCGCACTAGGACTCCAATACGTTCTTACATCAGCGAATATTTGTGCCGTATTTGTTAGCAAATGACCGAATAGCATCGTAACCGCATTTAACGAATCATTTTCCGTCGCAACAATGTATGGCGCGCGAATACCATTCCAGTCAAACGATGAATTTAAGAATGCCTCCATAAAATCTCCATTCGGTAGGAAATCCGTCCACTGACGTTGCCCTTGAAAGCCTGAAGCTATCGCATTTCTCCCTGTTGCTTCTTCCTTGTAGCCTAGATCAGCTAGCTTCTCATTACCTACCATTAGATCACGAGTAATCATCGCCATTTTTATACTCATTTTTAAATCTTCTTCCTTCTCCTGATCACTCCTTGCACGGCTCTTCGGATTACGATCAGCACCGATGTGACAGTTATCCTTCACCCAAAGACATGCACGTTCAAATTCATCAGGATCATATATCTCCTCTTGAACGCGACGGAGGATTTCGGTCATATCAACATACTCATTTCTCATACCTAAGTAATCTTGAAAGAAATCCTCATCAATCATGCTTCCAGCAATCCCCATTGATACCGATCCCATTGATAGATACGATTGATCCCTCATCATCGCCACCGTTAATCCTGCCTTTGCAAATCGTAGCAACTTCTCTTGCACATCAACTGGAATCGTTTCATCTTCAATATCCTGCACATCACGTCCATAAATGCCAAAAGCCGGAATCCCCTTTTGGTTATGAGCCGCTAAAACAGCTGCTAAATAAACAGCACCAGGCCGTTCTGTCCCATTAAATCCCCAAATCGCATTTGGTTTGACTGGATCCATATCCATCGTTTCTGATCCATAGCACCAACAAGGTGTGACAGTAATGGTTAATCCAACAGATTCTTGTGCAAATTTCGCTTTTGCCTCTGCCGCTTCAGCCACCCCTCCAATGCATTGATCAGCAATAACAACCCGTACCGACTCACCATGATTGTCATATAGACTTGACTCAAGCAATGTCGCCACAGACTGCGCCATGGTCATCGTCTTCTCTTCTAACGATTCACGTACGCCTTTACGTCTTCCATCAATCGTCGGACGTATTCCAATCGCAGGCCTATTTCCGATTAAACGTTCTACCTTAGTCATCTTCACTCACCTCTATTAATGTCTTAAAAGATTCATAGGCTGTTTGCCAACCTTCTTCCACAGCCGGTTGATAGTGCTTCACATCAAATGAACGCTTAACGATGCTTCGAGCCTCTTGAAGGTTCCCAATTTCCCCTAACGCTATCCATTGAGCAATCGCATTTCCAATTGAACTAGCTTCAACAGGGCCTACTATCACTTCTCGGTTCGTTGCATTTGCAACAAACTGACAAAATAATTCGTTTTGAATGACGCCACCTCCCATATGAACCGTCGAGATCCGTTTATGAATGACTCGTTCTAATTGATCCATCACAAAACGGTATTTCAACACAAGACTTTCGAGTATACACCTAAGAATTTCAGCAGGGGTATGAGGGATAGGTTGATTCGTTTCCTGACAATAACGCTTAATTTCCGCAATCATATGTTCAGGATTAAAAAAACGATGATGATCTGGGTCAATAAATGAACGAAAGGGGTCAGCCTCCATCATTAGCTTCTTCTCTTCTGCATAATTAAATTCAACACCCTGCCGCTTCCAAATCGTCCGACATTGTTGCAAGAACCACATTCCCATTAAATTCTTCTGTAGTCGATACCCCCCATCTATCGTTCCCTCATTCGTAAAACCATTCTTCCTTGCTTCGTCACTCGTAACGGGCTTTTTGACGGGCACACCAATAAGTATCCATGTACCACAGCTCATAAATGCTGAACCTTCCTTTTCAATCGGCAAAGCTGCGAGTGCACTAGCTGTATCATGACCTCCTACATTGACTACCTTTAGTCGGCTCATTTGTAATTCACCATTAATCGACGGCAATGTATACCCTGAAGTCGTACACGGCTTCACGACAGGTGCTAATATTTCATGTGAACAACCAATCTCCTGTAACAGACCCTTTGACCAATCTTGGTCTGTTACAGACAATAACTGAGTTGTTGAACTAATCGTATATTCATTTTGCTTTTCACCTGTTAAAAAGTATGTTAATAAATTTGGTGTTAATAGAAGCGACTCTGATTGTTCGATTAACGCCGGATTACTATTGGAAAGCGCATACAATTGAAACAACGTGTTAATTGGAGACGAGGCCACGCCCGTTAATTGAAACAATTCTTTTTCTGGAATCCTTGTGAGCACTTGCTCCATTGCTTGATCATTTTGAGGATCACGATAACAATATGGATTTGCTAGTAATTCACCTGTTTTCGATATCAATCCAAAATCGACTCCCCAAGTGTCTATCCCTACGCTTGCAAGCTCCATATGATTTCTCTTCAAGCCTATGAGCATTGCTGCTTTTATTTCCCGGACAATATTTAAGACATCCCAATATAAATGGTTCATTAATGAAATTGGTTCATTGACAAATCGGTACTCCTCTTCAAGAAATAAACGTTCCCCATCAAATCGAGAAAGCATTAAACGACCATTAGATGCACCGATATCAAACGCCCACACTCCCTTCATGATTCTCACCTCCTACACATCATGTTGGTTTCTTCAATAAAGTCGCACGATATTTTTCACTTGATAGATTTCTTAATTCCTGACACTCTTCATCTGTTAAAAGTCGAGGTGTTCCAACAGATTGTGAAATCGCATACACTTTAGCCGCTTCTTCTACTAGCTGCATATAGAAATATGCCTGCTTCATCGTTTTTCCAATCGTTAAAACACCATGGTTCCTCATCACAACGACATCATGATGTGAAATGACGTTATCTACTGCATCCGCTAGCACATTAGTAGTCGGAATTAAATAATTTATATACGATACACTTTTAACCATAGCGGGAAAATCAGGGAACATACTAGGAATCTCCTTCCCAGTAGAAGCTACGGCAACCGAATAAGTCGGATGCGCATGTAAGATTGCTTGAATATCTGACCTCCTTCTGAAGCAAGCCAAATGCATGGACAGTTCAGAAGATGGCTTCAAATCACTGATCACTTCCCCTGACGCAATGTGGACTTTCACCCATTGATCATCAATTTCTTGCAAATCAAAACCACTAGGAGAAATATACATGTAGTCTCCATCACGCATGCTTAAATTCCCACCAGCACCAACGACTAATCCTGTTTGTACGACCTTGTTAGCATACTCGTTTAACACATTCAACATTTTCAAGCTCCAACTCCTCCTTTTTTCCTCTTTACTTACTTCTTTTGATCACTCTTGTCGATTTGCGTATATGGATATTCGGTTGAAGAACAACCTTTCGGGCTTCCGTTGTCATCTTTTGCTGTACATGTTCAATTAAGAACTGAATCCCAATTCGACCAAATTCTTGAGCTGGCTGAGCAGCTACAGTAAAGAAGGGATCAAAGTACACAACTGGTTCTACCTCATCAAAGCAAACAATCGAAACATCTTCAGGCACTTGAAGATTCATATCCTTTAACGCTCGAATGGTATTAATCGCAATGAGATTATTAGCGGCAAAGATTGCCGTAGGTCTTTTCATTTTTGGTAACGCATACAATCGTTCGATAATATCTGCTACACTTTCGCTGTTATAATCAACCTCGGAAATATAGTGGTCATATACAGGCAATTCGTTTAGCTTCAATGTCTCACAATAGCCTCTTTTTCGTTCACGAGAAGTGGAAATACTAAGAGGACCATTAATAAAGGCCACCCTTTCATGTCCTAAAGAAATAAGATGCTCCATTAACCTTCTACTTCCTATATAGCTGTCACCAATAACGTAATCTCCATTAAATGCTGCAATGGTTCGATCAATTAATACAACTGGAATCTTGTGTGCAGTTAATCGTTCAATTTGCTTAATCGAATGATCACAGGTCGGGGCAAGCAACACACCATCAACTCTTGCAGACAAGACTGAATCGATATAATGAACCTCTTTCTCCCTACTCTCATCGGTATTACTCAGCAACAGTCGATAGCCTTTTTTAGCCGCTTCATCCTCTGCTCCTCTAGCGATTTTTGAAAAGAATGGATTAGAAATATCAGGTAACAACAAAGCTAGATTATTTGATTGATTCGATGTTAAGCTTCTTGCTGCAGCATTTGGGACATATCCAAGCTCCTTAATCGCTTTCTCTACTTTTTTTCTCGTTGATTCTCTCGTGTTGCCGGTATGATTAATGACTCTAGATACAGTCATTGGAGAAACACTCGCTCTTTTCGCAATGTCATATATCGTTACCATCTCATCCATTCCTCATTGTTCATTTGTTAGTAAGATGTGTATGATACCGATAACATGAATATGCTTGATTTTATGTCGCCTCCTCTTTCTCTTTCCCTTACCACATATCTAATGGTTAACGTCTACGCCCAATACTAGCCATTAACTGTTACTGAAAATATGTATATTTATGACAGCACACGTACGATAGAAAACATTTAAATAACTAAAGAATTTCAAGGAAAACGATCAATAAGACTAGCAATCTATTGTAAAATAAATAAACGACCAACAATGAGAAAGTGGGAAATGAGATGAAATTATCCAGTATCATAAGTAATGGGATGGTTCTTCAACGACATCAGACGATCACCATATCTGGCGAAACAATACCCTCTCAAACGATTCAATTATCCTTTCTTCACCGTACATATGAAACGACATCTGACCGTCATGGGAATTGGGCAATTGTATTAGGAAGCTTTAACCATGGTGGCCCTTATGTAATGACGATTTCAGCTGATGAAACGCTCGTCATAGAGGATATATTCATTGGGGATGTTTGGTTGTTAAGTGGTCAGTCAAACATGGAGCTACCGATAAGGCGCACACTCGATTTATTTTCCGAAGAAATGAAAGCGGTTCATAACCCTTCCATTCGCCAATTTTCTGTACCACAAACATATCAATTTCATCAAGAAAATGATTTCCTAGAAGGGGGAAAATGGACGAAAGCGATCCAAAATGAAGTGTTAGACTTTAGCGCTGTCGGTTATTTCTTTGCGAACGAACTATATAAAAAATACGAGGTCCCGATCGGACTTGTTCATGCTGCTGTCGGTGGTACACCAATTGAAGCATGGATCAGTGAAAAGACTTTGCGCGAGCTTCATGTCTATGACGAAGAATTACACCAGAACAAAGATGATTCATATGTTTCACTTACAAAGCTTCAAGATGAAGAGCGGCATACTAAATGGTATGAGCAATTAAATGCGAATGACCTTGGATTGCAGAAGCCCGCTTGGTATGAGGAGAACCTTTCAACGAATGATTGGCAAGAGTTCAGCGTTCCGAACTCCTGGAAGAGTAGTGAACTTGAGTCATTAAGAGGAGCTGTTTGGTTTCGAAAAGAATTTCAATTATCTGATGAAATGTGTACGGAGAATGCGAAGCTCATGCTCGGTACGATTATCGATGCTGACGATACGTATATAAATGGCACACACATCGGTTCAACTGCATACCGCTATCCACCAAGACGTTACAACATACCAGCTGGAATATTGAAGCCTGGCAAGAATACGTTAGCCGTCCGCGTCATAAGTACACAAACGACAGGAGCCTTTGTAACAGACATGCCCTATAAGCTTATCGTCAATAGCAACGAAATCAATCTTGAAGGTAGTTGGAGCTATAAGATTGGAGCGATAACAGAAACACTTGATCCACCAACTTTTTTCCAATACAAACCGACTGGAATGTACAATGGAATGATTGCTCCACTCAAGCAAATGACTATGAAAGGGGTCCTTTGGTATCAAGGCGAATCCAATACAGCTAACCCAAGCGGCTACGCTCAGCTTTTTGCCAAGCTCGTTCATGATTGGCGGACGAATTGGCAGCAACAAGACCTTCCTTTCTTATACACACAGCTATCAAATTTAGAAAATGGAGACCCTCATCATCATTGGGCGATCTTACGTGAGGAGCAGCGCAAATCTCTTACCATTCCGCACACAGCGATGGCTGTAACCATTGATGTCGGTGAGCAGAATGATCTGCATCCACAAGATAAGAAAAGTGTCGGTCAGCGACTCGCCTTATGTGCTAGACATATCGCATATGGTGAAAATATCGTGTATAGTGGACCACACTATAAAGAAATGAAACGAATCGATGGTAAGATCAAGCTATCATTCGATCATATCGGAAGTGGTTTAGTGACCAAAGATGGGGAGCTACAAGCGTTTGAAATTTGTGGTTCGGATCTGAATTTCTTCGCTGCTACGGCGAATATTAAAGATGATCATGTCATCGTATACCACGATCAAATCCAAAACCCCGTACATGTACGCTATGCATGGTCCGATAACCCTGAAGAAGCAAATTTATATAATAAAGAAGGATTGCCAGCATCGCCATTTACGACTGAGTAACATCCGACTTAATGGTGCACATATTGTCGGGTACCTTCAAGAGAGGTTTGTTATTCTTGAATCGAAGGGAGGTCATTTAGTTGGATTCACTGAAACGAATGAATGAAGCGATCAGTTACATTGAAGCGAACTTAACGGAAAGCATGGACTTAGCAAAGGTCGCACAGCTTGCTCATTGCTCCGAATATCACTTTAAACGCATGTTTTCGTTTCTAGCAGATATCACCTTATCTGAATATATTCGGAGAAGGCGGCTCACATTAGCCGCGTTCGATCTCAAGCATTCCAATGATAAGGTGATTGATATTGCTTTGAGATATGGCTACAGCTCACCCGATGCTTTCACTCGTGCTTTTCATAGTATCCACGGTGTAACACCAACCGATGCTAGAAACAATGGCTCATCGTTAAAAGCCTATCCGCGTATGACCTTTCAATTATCCATTCAAGGAGGAACAGAAATGAATTACAGATTGGAACAGAAGGAAGCTTTTCGAATTGTCGGATTAAAAGAGAGGGTACAGCTAGCACCAACTGGGGATAATCCCCAAATCGTAAAAATGGTGGAAACGACTAGTGATGAAACATATTCGCTGCTTGAACAGCTTTCTAATGTTTCCCCAAGTGGAGTGATTAACGTATGTGCCAATTATTCGGAAGAGGATTCTAGTGAGGGGGAGCTTGATTATTATTTAGCTGCCGCTACAACAAAGCCTTGTCCCCCTCACCTTTCTGAGCTTCACATCCCTCGCTATACATGGGCCATCTTTGAAATAGAAGGCGATTGGTCTCAGGTGCAAACAGCATGGGGACAAATTTATTCGGAATGGTTTCCAACTTCAGGATATGAGCATGCAGGCGGGCCAGAAATATTAGCAAGCGCCAATGAAAAAAGTGAGATTTGGATTCCTGTCATAAAAAAATAACACTTCATGCCACCAAAGCCCTTAGGTTCAGTTTCTGCTGACACTAAGGGCTTTTATTTTCATCTCGGTTATATGTTACTCATAACCATTATTACACTTAAAAAAGCTCCTCAATGAACACTCCGCTGAAATTTCAAATAAAGCACATACAACCAGCCTAGCGTTACAGCTCCTCCGCCTGTTATAAGGAACACAACATTCATAGAATTAACAGTACCATTTCCATTCATCGCAACACTGAACGCCTCTACTCCCCATGTCAACGGAATGACATAGCTTATCCATGTCCACCATCCATCAAATAAATAAGGAACGAGCGGGGCAATCATGACAAGATTAATAAGCTTCGTATAAGCAATTCCCTCGACTTTATTTTGAGCGAACGACGCTAAATACATCGTAATGACAGGCCCCAACAAGGAAACAACGACAACAGCCGCTACGAATGTGCTCCAATGAACAGATTCACGAAACAAGAGAACACATCCCATGACCATTGTGATCATGAAGGAAAGAAAGGCCGGAAGTGAAATTCGATACCAAATGTAACCAGCTTTTTTTAGTGGGGTAATCTCCATATACTGCAAAATCCCATCATCCTTTTCGTCTAATAACAAATACCCTGTTAGCATCCCCACCATCATCGGCACCATTGTCATGATCATCGCAATGATAAATACTCGATGATCCATCAGTTGAAAGTGACTAAACTGAACGATTTGCTGATCTATATAGGGCAACCCAAACGTAACGAGCATATACATTAAAAATGGAATCGTGAACACAAGCAGCATTAATGGATCGCGAATCGTACTGCGAATATCCCCCTTGAGAAATAAGACGATTTTCTTCATTGTGAGCATTCGCTTCTTACTATGCTGCGTATTCATACCGACACCTCCTTGCTTTCACCTGTTTGAGCAGATATATATTTACGAAATCGGTAGAAAGCAATTGAAAATGCTACTAACGTCCAAATGATAAGCAAGCTAAAATGGACAAGAGACTCATTATGTATCAGCCCTGAACCTTCTATAGATAATTGCAACAAAACGAGCACAGAATAACTCGGCATGATTTCAAATATGGAAAAAGAAATCCAATTCAAGTAATGAAGAAACGGCGTACATAGAACGAGCAATAGAATGATAGAGCGAAACATAAAATGATTAAGAGATGGTGCGTCGACGGAGATCGCCATTCCACATGCAGTAAAGAAAAAGCTACATAGAACAATCGTCAACGACAGTAATAGGAAGGAGGTCGTTGTTCCTAATGTCACCGTGACAATAAGAAGACTCGTTAACCAAGCGATAAGTGTTAATGAAATGATTTTTGATAGTAGATAGGTGCTTAGCTTCAATGGTGTAATAAACATGTACGTTAATAGCTGCTGATTTCTCTCTAGCATGATAATCGTCCCGACAAAGAACAAGCCTAGCGTTCCTGGGTCAGTAAATATAATCAAAACCGTCCAAAAGCTACGATAATCACTTGGGATAAATAATAAAATCGCTATATAGACAACCGTAAAAAAAGCATATACATAATAGAACCCGTGCCTAAATTGAAACTGAACATCCTGTTTCAACAATCTCATCATTGGAGATTCCTCCCCGTAACAGCAATAAAGATATCTTCTAATGTCTTTTCTTCTGTTTCAATCTTGATGATTTGATCGCGTTCTAGAATGGTTTGAAACGTCGTTTGTTGTCCGAGCTTCTTAAGTTCGAACTGCTCGCTTCTTTCCACACCGTCACTTTCATAAACGACAGTGACGGTCTTCTCACTATATTGCTTCTTCAACACATTCGGTGATTCGACCAATTTAACACTACCATCGACAATGAAGGCGACTCGATCACAAAGCTCTTCAGCTACACTCATATTATGGGTATTTAATATAATCGTTTTTCCTTGCGCTTTCTTCTCTAAAATAAAGTCCTTTACTTTCTTCACATTAACAGGGTCTAAGCCTGATGTCGGTTCATCTAAAAAAATAAGCTCTGGATCATGTAAAAAGGCCCGACAAAGATTCAAGCGCATTTTCATTCCTTTTGAAAACTCTGAAACCCGTGTATGATAAGCATCACTTAGCCCCATCTTAGCCATTAGCTCCTTCCCATCTAACCGATTCTTTCTATAAAATGATTGAAAGAATTGTAGATTTTCAGCAGCTGTAAATTTTTGATAAAAATTGGGCGTTTCAAACGCCACACCTAGTCGATTATAAAAATCCGTATGCTTCACTTTATGATGTAAAACGGTGACATCACCTTTATATCCTTTTAACACGCCAATTAAGATTTTTTGTAACGTACTTTTGCCTGCACCAGATGGACCTAAAAACCCAAAAATTTCTCCTTCGTCTATCGATACATTTATATCTTGAATCGTCGGCTCTACGTTCTTTGGATACGTAAACGTTAAGTCCTGTACTTGAATCATCACTTAACCTCCTTAAATACTCTCATTGCGATCGCTTCAGCAAGAAAGTGTAAGCTTTCCTTATACACCTTTTCACCAATTTCCTTTTCATGAATCATCATTAGAAAAAGCGCTCTTAACGCTCCACTCACGATATCATTTGATAGCTGAGAATCGATTTTCCCTGCCATCCTTAACTGATCCAACAATGGTCCTAAACTGACCGTATCCTCTTTTCCATGCTCGTCTAAAAGTTCCTTAGGGAGCTTTCGTACAACCATTTCATATTCATCTGTCGTATAAAGCCTTCTAATCAACGGATATTGCTCAACCTGTTTGATTGCTTCAATGAGTCCTTCCGCTAATACGTCTGCATCGATCGTTTTCTCCGAAGCAAACTTAATCATAAGCGCCTGCTTGATCTCTTCCTCATCTTTCTCTAGCAAACGAAAGTAAAGAACCTCCTTTGAATCGTAAAATTTATAGAACGAGCCTTGCGCAATTCCAGCGTACTCTGTTAAATCCTTTATACTCGTCTTTTTCAATCCAACAGATCCGAACAGTCGTCTTCCAGCTTCCTGTAACTTCTCTTTAATGTGCTCTTGCTCTTCTTGATTAAAGCCACTTGGCATTTCAGTTCACCCTCTTTTATGAATGTTTTTATTTTTTATTCATACGTTCATATTATAGAAATACTTAGCATATGTCAATTTTTTCTTGCAGATACTACTAAACAATTAAAGCCACCGGAAGTGGATTTTAACTTCTCAGTGGCCTCTACATCAATCATTTTATTTTAATAGACGTTATGAAATGGAAGAATTCTTCCTTAATTCACTATACTGAATATGAATTGTGTCACAAACAGCTTAATTAAAAAACTCCATATGTGTTTTTTCCTGCTTATAGTAATCCAACCTATCAGATAACGTACCTGTATGGAACTCAAATTTATGACCATCTGGGTCAGTAAAGTAAATTGATTTTTTGTCTCTTTCATCTCTCGGACGCCCTGATAAGATAGGTACATTCAATTCCTTTAATCGATCATACATTTTATCAAACTCATTCTCTTCAATGGAAAAAGCAATATGCGTATACGAATGATGTATGTCATTACGAGGTATGTCTTCTTCTACGTTAAGAGCTAGCCACATTCCATGTAAATCGAAGTAAGCCGTTTTTCTACCCTTCACCAATAGTTTCGCATCAAAAACGTTTTGGTAAAAATGAATGGAATGGTCTAAATTAGAAACGGAGAACAAAAAATGATTAAGTCCTTTTATCGACACTAGTTATCACCTCTAAGGTCGTTTTATTATTATCACAGCAAGCAGAAGGTAGATCTCTTTACCACTTCCTTCTGCATCTGTTTGTAGAACAGTTCCAGCTTTTTTCTACCGTCGCCGTTTGATTATGAACAGCACATGACAGCTTTATCAAAATCACTCGCATCAATTAGAATATGACCACTTTCATCAATAATAAAATCAATTCTACCACTTGATAGTCTTTCTATCGCTGAATGAAAAACGCACTAGCATTCATTCAAATGCCATGTACGTCCCTTCATCAGCCTACCTCACGTCTTATTCGCCTTTTCCTCTGCCTTTACCTTCCACAAACCATACAAATGCGTCACAATCACCTTACAAACTGCATAGGTCGGAATGACAAGAATCATTCCTAATACTCCAATAAAACGACCTGCCACTAATACTAAAATTAACACCGTTACTGGATGAATCGACATCTTCTTTCCGATAATTTGCGGCTGAACAAAAATACTTTCAATTTGCTGAATGACCACAACTATGATAAGTACGAGTAGCGCCATCATCGGTGAATGGAGCAAGCCGACAATAAAGGATGGTACGGCACCAATCCAAGGCCCAACATATGGAATAACATTTGTAAGCATACCAATCATCGCTAATATCAACGCATACTCTAAGCCAATACTCGTAAAGCCAATATAATAAAGAACACCAATGAATGAGCAAACAATTAAAACCCCTTGAATATAGCTACTTAATGTTTTATCCATATTCGTCAATATTGTGCTCACTTCATCTTTTTTCTCCTTGTTAAAAAAACGAACCATATATTTTGGAAGCTTCTCTCCTTCCTTCAACAAATAGAAAAGAAGAAAAGGAATAATTAAAAACATTAATAATGTATTGAAAATAGAACCAATAAAACCAACACTTCTAGGAACAAGATCCCCAAGAATCCCTCCAATGACAGCACCTATTTGTTCAATTTGACCTTCAATTTCAAATGTTTCCGCTAAACCTATACGATCAATCCATTCATTTCGCTGTATTTCCGCAATTAATAACTGCAGCTCAGCAAAAATAGCGGGAATATTATTTATAAAATTCGTAAATTGCTTTTGGATTTCCGGTCCAATGATCGAAATAAAAATCGTACCGGCTATTAGTAAAGCGACATATATAATCAAAATAGATAACACTCTAGGGACTTTTTTACTTAGCAAATGTACGAGAGGTCTTAACAGATAGAATAAGATTCCCGCTATCAGGATTGGGAAAAATAATGTTTGAACAAACACGACAACCGGTCGAAAGATCCAATCAATCAAGGTGCCCAAATAAATAATGACAAACAGCATGATAATGATGGACCCGACTTTTAATGTTTTTATGTACACGGCGAATGATCTCCTTTGACTTAGATAACTGCTTCCCATTCATTTTAGCACTTCCAAATTTTATCGTCATCTGTCAACAGAAAAAAGACTACTGAAAGTAGCTTTTTTGCTTATCAGTAGTCCTTTCTAAACCTAACTCATTATTTACTTATTTTGTTATCTTTTGGCGTGTAGTAGTTAATCCTGTACCTAACAAGACAAATAAGATCCCAATTAAAAACCATTGAACAAATTGAGTCGATGTAACAGGCAAGACCCCTTCAGTATGATCAGTTTGCCAGTTGCGTTCCTTTTCCTTCATTTCATTTTTGTATTTTGCTTCCTTCGTGTCATCCTCTTCCTTCGTGTCATCCTCTTCCTTCGTGTCATCCTCTTCCTTCGTGTCATCCTCGTTATCCTCTATACCCGAAATGTCATTTGGATGAAACACAGCAAAAATACTAAAATGATTCGTCATTGCTCTTATGAAGCCGTCCACATACGATCCTCCTACATACTCCCATTGCTCGAGTTCTGCATTCCAAAAATACACTTTTAATTCATCCACAATATATTCATCTGAATCATCAATCGGAAACCCTAATTCAATAGAATGTTCAAACTCTCTTATCTTCTTACCGTTCTGTTTAATAGTGAAATCATATATGGAACTTTTCGAACGATCAGAAGCATTTGGCCAATTCCTCTGTTCCCCTATTCTTTCAAGATAAATGAGTAAATCTTCTGAACTATCAAAATTAGCGATTGCTACATTGACTGTTACATCATCCTTTACAACCATTACATTGACATTTCGCTTGCGAAGGGTTGCAACTTGTTCTATAGATAATTGGAACTTTTCTATATTTGCCAATTCATTATTTAGAGAAGCTACTAGCACTCCATTGTAATCAACTGAATGAACCTCATCATCTCGAACAACAGCCGTTCCATTGACTTCAATAGGGGTACTTTCTACGATTTGTTTTAATCGATTAACTTTCACAATATACTTATTAATATGACCGTTTTCAGCAGTTATAACGATTTCAATTTCATTTTTACCACTGTTTAGTAAAATATCTTCACTTTTTTCACCGTTACGTGTTGCCTTACCGTTAATAGTTACAGTTGCGCTTTCCGTGAATAGTGTTGTCATGTTTATACGGTCATATCTTTCTCCTACTGTTATTGTGTACTCATTAAGATCAGAGCGAAAAGTCGGACTTAATTCTCCTATATTTGTCGTTAAATCATGGAGAATCGCCTCACTATCTAGCTCCTTCCATTTTGCATATAGAATAATATTCTCAGTAACTCGGGCTGTTTCAAAATA
>NZ_JBGUAV010000034.1:0-48152 GCF_041821005.1 Halalkalibacter sp. AB-rgal2 | reverse complement strand
AGAGCTTAGCTTAATAAGCTAAACTCCTTCTGTTACATATTCTTTTTCTTTTGTGGTTGATTGAAGTTGACCATCTTCTTCATAGAAACTCTCATCAAATTTCTGTAGTGTTTCTTCAAACATATCAATAAACTCGTTTCCGTAAATATGACGAAGAATACTCATAATTTCAGAGAATTCAGGGAATTTACCATACAATCCTTTGATTGGTAAAGCTCCTTGAAAGACACCATACGTATCAGGCTGATAGCATTCCAATGTTTGAAGGAAGAGAGCCTTGCCTTCCTCTGTTAATTGGACATACGTATTTCGTTTATCGTTTTCCTTCTTTGAAAATAGCAGCAAGCCTCTATCTTCTAGTTTTTTCGAAAAATTAAAGGCGGTAGACACGTGCATCACTCCGTACTTCGCAATATCCGAAATCGATGCACCGTCCTGGTGATAGGCAATCCATAAAATATGGTGCTCATTAATATTTAAATCAAATGGTTTAATCCAACTTTGCCAATCTTTCTCTACGGACTTCCACAATGCTTTACTTAATTGTGCAACTTTGTGACTAAAAATAACGGACTGTTTTAAGGAGCTTTCTGTCGACTGTTCCATAATCCTCCCCCTAACGAATAGATCTCTTCCTCCAAAATAGAACCTAGCTTCTTATTTATCTCTATCACAATATAACTTCCTTATATTATGACAAGGTTCATAGAAAAAGAAAAGGTAAATATGTGTTTATTTCAAACTTTTCGAAAATTTAATTTGTTCTTGCAAGTTCAGCTTAGTCACAATCTTTCAAGTTATTTACTTGCTGTTGCAAACTATTAATATCGTTTTTCAATCGTTCTAGTGATGGTTCGATATCCTGACGATAGTTCTCGATGATTTCTTTTGATTCATGGGCTAATTCTTGGCCTTGTTCTTTTGTAATGTGAATGGTTTGTTTTAATTTGGCTGTTGTGTCAGAGCATTGTTGCTTTAGTTGCTGAAAAGATCCTTTTCCGGCTTTTAATCGTTTGGCGTATCGTGCTTGTAATTCCTTACCGGACGTCGGTGTGATGAATAGTGTGATACCACTTGCAATAAGTGAACCAGCAATTAGACCGATTGATAAAGACTTCACGTTCATTCTATCCCTCCTTCTATTTTCTGAACGTCTTTCGCCTATAGTCTATTTCCTTTCCACCCTTCATATACATAGGTAAGGAGGGAAAACAGATGGAGGCGCTGACGTTATTGTTTGTTTCAATTTTTCTATTAACAACCTATAGTCTTATATACATAAGTATTCGACTTATAAAGGAAAAGAAAAAGGAAAGTAAGAAGGTTTTCTATCGTTCATTTAGTTACATTGTGATAACATTTTTTATTAGTGGTTGTATGGTTATTTATTGTTTACTTATGTTATAAAAGGAGGTATCTTATTGGAGATGTTCACTCCTATAAGATACCTAGCATGTACTTTATGACTTTTCTTGGAATGACTTCATGAAGTCACGAAGCTTTTCACATGCTTCAACTGGAACAGCGTTATACGTTGAAGCGCGACAGCCGCCAACAGAACGGTGACCATTTAAACCGACAAAACCTAGTTCCTTTGCTTCTGCTAAGAAGGCTTTATTGTGTTCCTCGCTAGGAAGGTTGAAGGTAATATTCATATTCGAACGTGCTTCTTCTTCAGCATGACCTCTATAAAAACCATTGCTTTCATCGATTGCATCGTATATAAGCTTTGCTTTAGCTTCGTTTCGTTTCTCGAGTATCTCGACGCCACCTTGCTCTTTCACCCATCTTAGAACTTGGTTTAGCACATAGATGGAAAAAGACGGTGGTGTGTTATAAAGAGAATTCGCATTAGAGTGAGTTTTGTACTGAAGCATAGTTGGTACATGCGAAACATCTGCTTCTAATAAGTCTTCGCGGACAATCGCAACTGTTACACCAGATGGTCCAAGGTTCTTCTGAGCACCTGCATAAATAATTCCAAATTGATCGACATTAAGCGAACGTGAAAGGATATCACTAGACATATCAGCAATTAACGGGGCATGAGTGATCGTTGGGAATTCATGCCATTGCGTGCCGAAAATCGTATTATTAGATGTAAGATGAACATAAGCATCATTTTCGTTATATTGCAATGATTGAATGTCAGGAATTGAGCGAAACTGATTCTCTTTTGCTGAACCACCGATAAACGTTTCGCCAATTAATTTAGCTTCTTTTATCGCTTTCTCTGACCAAGAGCCTGTTAAAATGTAATTTCCGATTTTTCCTTCTAGTAGAAACTGTAACGGGATCATAGCAAATTGTAGACTTGCTCCACCTTGAAGCAAGAGAATTTGATAGTTATCAGGAATGTTTAATAGCTCCTTCAAATGATCAATTGCTTCTTGATGAACAGCCTCATACTCTTTACTTCTATGGCTTAATTCCATCACGGACATACCTGTATTGGAGAAATTTGTTAGTTCCTGCTGAGCACGCTCAAGAACTTCCTTAGGTAATGCTGAAGGACCAGCATTAAAATTGTAAACAGCTACCATGTTTTCATCCATCTCCTTTTTCCCTTAGCTTAAATATGATAGTACGTCATTAACTTTATCCTATCATAAAAAGAGTGAAATATGTTTTGTGTTTTTTGTATTTTCCGAAAGTTTCATAAAAAAAATGTGCAAACGTTAGCTTTTTATAAAAGTGGAAATGGCTTTTGCAGCTTGCTGTAATTCATTTTGTGTATATTCAGAGCTATGGTCTTTCCATACAGCTCCGTAGCCATCTCCTTTTCCAAAACGGGGGATTAAGTGAATGTGATAATGGAAAACGGTTTGTCCTGCTTTTTCACCGTTGTTGTTAATCATATTCATTCCTATTGGATTTAGAGCATGCTTTAAACCGTTAGCGATTTTAGGGACAACGGAGAAAAGGTGACTAGCGATGTCGCTTGGTAACTCAAATACATCTTTGTAATGTTCTTTTGGAATGATCAATGTATGTCCTTTCGTTACTTGGCTAATGTCTAAAAAGGCGTAGACGTGATCATCTTCATACAATTTGTAAGAAGGAATATCTCCTCTTATAATTTTGCAAAAAATACAATTTGAATCGTAGGTCAATGTGATCATCCTTCCATATTTTTCTTTCACTATACCGACTTAAAGACGCTGTTGCAAGTGAAGCTTCACCGGATTGCTATACTTGTCTGCTACTTGAAATGATATACTGAAGGAAAGAGTTCGTAGAGGTGATAGAATGAAGAAGATATTTATTGGATTCGCATTGACGTTCTTATTATTAGGGTGTACTGATGGAGAAGAAACAGAGAAAGCTTCTCCTCATAACGGTCATCAAATAAATGGAGATTTACGTGAAGAAACAGCAGTTGAAGAATTACCACAATTTTTAGATCATTATTCAGACACGATTGCAGATATATACAGTCGAGCCGTTCATTATGAGGATGTACTCGTTCATATTCCTTGCTATTGTGGGTGCGGAGAGTTCGTCGGTCATCGACATACTTACGATTGCTTCATTTATGAGCGCGAAGAAGAATCAGTTGTTTGGGACGACCATGGAGCAAAATGTGGAGTGTGCTTAGAAATTGCTCACATGTCAATGGTATTAACAGATCAAGGTTTGTCTGTTGATGAGATTCGTCAAATTGTGGATGACGCGTATCAACAAGGATATCCTGAGCCGACACCTACACCTGTTTTATAGAAAGGGTTAAATAAGTAAGCCAAAAGATGCGTGATCTTTCGGCTTACTTTCTATATAAACCTGTTCAAAAAGCATCAAAAAAATATGGCGATAGCTTCGTTCGCTACGCGTCTTGTGGCGAGGAAACCACTCACTACAAGATTTTAAAAGATATAGCGACTACACTACTTGCTTAGAGGTCAAGTCGAAAGAGCAAAAGCTTTGTCAAGATAGTAGAGAATATATGTCCATTTTTGGTAATATAGAAGGGAAGGAGTGGTGACGCTATGTCAAAAGGGTTGCAAATTCAAGATTTAACAGGAGGGTACCACCCACGAAAGCCTGTTTTACATCATATTTCATTTTCAGTAGAGCCTGCTGAAATGGTTGGATTAATTGGATTGAATGGGGCTGGGAAGAGCACGACTATTAAGCATATTCTGGGTTTATTACAAGCAGATCAAGGGACAATTCATGTGAATGGAATGACTTTACAAGATGATTTACATACATATCGTCGTTCACTTGCTTATATTCCAGAAACGCCAATTTTATACGATGAACTGACGCTGTGGGAGCATTTAGAAGTGACAGCACTTGCTTACGATCTTGAAATGGATACGTTTGAAGAACGTGCGAATACATTATTAACTGAATTTCGAATGGAAAAGATGAGACACTGGTTTCCTAGTCATTTTTCAAAAGGAATGCGCCAAAAAGTGATGATCATGAGTGCTTTTTTAGTTGAACCACCTGTTTACATCGTAGACGAGCCGATCGTTGGACTTGATCCAATTGGCATTCAATCGTTTTTAACCTGGTTAGATACGATGAAAACCAAAGGGGCTGCGGTCTTAATGTCGACTCACATTCTAGCGACAGCAGAACGTTATTGTGACCGGTTTGTTATGTTACATGAAGGGAAAGTGTTACTTGAAGGTACTTTACAGCAAATGCAAGAGCAAACAGGGATGAAGAATGCAACGTTGGATGATATTTATATCGAAATGACGAAGGAAGAACGCGTATGAAAGATGGATTAACTTTGTGGCGAGAAAGGCTGACTGTTTACTGGAATGAAGCGATTCGTTATTTACGTTTAATCGGAAACAGTGGTTTTCTATTTACAGTTTACTTTCTCATTATTATTGGAAGTTATTATTATAGCCTCTTTTTACATTGGCTTCCAGCGGACTTCCCGGCAATATGGGTGTATGTTCTCGTGTTTGGGCATTTATTAACTAGAAGTGGTGTGCGTACTTTTGTAAAGCCTGGTGATCTAGTTTTTCTATTACCATATGAATCACAGCTATCTGGTTACTTTCAAGCTTGTAAATGGTATTCATATGCCATTCAAAGTGTATTCGTTCTAGTTGCATTTGTTCTGTTATCCCCTTTATATATGAATTATTCTAGTTATGCAGGTCCTATTATTTATATAATAGGTATGCTAATTATCGTAAAAGGTTGGAATGTCTTAACAAGCTTTGAGGAGCAGAGGTTCCAACATGCAATAGAACGTCATTCTCATTTTGCTTTACGTGGAGTTATTAATGTTGCTTTTATTTACTTGCTTTTCTCAGGTGCTGATTTGGTTTTAATACTTGCATTACTAGCGTTAATGGCGATCCTTTACTTTTTTTATTTTGCTAAAATAGCGAACAAACAAACGATTAAGTGGGAGCATTTATTAGATGTTGAGCGTGGAATGGTGACCTTTTTCTATCGAATTGCCAATGCTTTTACGGATGTTCCTCAATTGAAAAATAAAGTCCGTGAACGTCGTTATTTACAATGGTTCTTACATTCGATTAAACCGAGTCCGTCTGTCTACCACTATTTATTTACTCGTACTTTTCTACGCGCAAATGATTATGCGGGTATTTATATTCGGTTAGTTGTTATTCTTGCGATCATATTGGCTGTCTTACCAACTGGCTGGTTACAACTGGCGATTATGCTGTTATTTATGCATATGATTACAACGCAATTGTCAACGATTTGGTATCATTATGATACGAGCTTATGGGTAGATCTCTATCCCATTGAACAATCTGTTAAGAGACAGGCGTTAACGCAACTGTGCTTTCGCTTATTATTAGGGGCAACTGCCGTTCAAGTATTCATTCTATTACTTACATCAGAGTGGCTGATTACGGTTACGGCCCTACTGATCGGTGTGTTCTATAGCTATATGGGTAGTCATACACTCATTCATAAAAGGAGAAAGTCGTAAAGGAGGGACACGCTGTGTATGAAGAAACGGTTTACGAAGAACTTGATCGATGGAAACGAAAACTGACGAAGCGTCAATCAATGATGGGGCGTTATACAAAAGGTTTACAGGCTAAGGTTAATGGGTTAATCCCAGAAAAGGTGCATACATTTGTGACCACAAGTATAAAAAATATGACACATGCTACGTTAATTGGGTCAGAGTACACAACGAAAATAGAACCTAAACAAGGGTTGAGTCTTTCTGAACGTGATAAAAGTTTCAAGGAAATTCTCACTTCGTATAAACGAACCGCGGCACTTGAAGGGGCTGGTACAGGAGCTGGGGGCATTATACTTGGTATGGTTGATTTTCCCCTGTTATTAAGTATTAAAATGAAATTTTTGTTTGATACAGCTTCAACTTATGGCTATGATGTTCGGGATTATCGTGAGCGGTTATTCGTCCTATATTTATTTCAGCTCGCATTTGCTCGTGAAGAAAAGCGACCTGCGTTACTTGAGCGGATTGAGAATTGGGAAGAAGAAAAAGAGAAATTACCTTCAAAGGATGTCTATTTGGCAGAAGTTGATTGGAAGTCATTTCAACTAGATTATCGCGATTATATTGATTTACCTAAGATGCTACAGCTTATCCCTGGATTTGGAGCCATTGTTGGAGCAACTGCTAATTATCGCTTTTTAGAGATTTTAGGTGAAACAGCGATGAATGGTTATCGGATCAGATTGTTAAAGGATAAGAAAGAATCCAGAGGGAAACCGTAAAAAGTGAGGAGCTTTTTACGGTTTTTGTACTTATATATGGTTATTTTAGAGTGGGTATATAAACTCATTTCATATGATTATATAATGAAGTCTATATAAACTGGTCATGATGATTCTAAGTTCAACATAGAGGGAGATTGTTCTTATGACATTTGATAAGGAAGATCGGGTGCGCATGGATTCTCGTTTGAGAAAGGAAGAACTTATAGATGTATTACGTAACGTTCATGATGCTATTTTTGTTATTGCATTAAACAAGGAATTAAAATATAGAAGGTTTTGTAGAAGTAAATGAAGCAGCTTGTAAGCAAAATAAAGAGTGGCAGCAAAAAGGGTTATCCCCGATTGTCGTATCTGTGAACCTGTCTATTCGTCAATTTTATCAATCAGACTTAATTGAAAAAATAGATGCTATTTTAAAGGAAACACAGTTAGATCCATGCTTTCTTGAATTGGAAATTACTGAATCGATGGCGATGCATGCCGATACGGCAATCGTCATTCTCAAAGAATTAAAGAAATTAGGTGTGAAGATTGCAATCGATGACTTTGGAACAGGATTCAGTTCGTTAAACTATTTAAAACGATTTCCTATTGATCATTTAAAGGTAGATCAATCTTTTGTGAAAGATATACAAGTAGATGATGATCGGGATATTATCACTACTATCATTGCTTTAGGCCATAATCTAAAGATGAAGGTTATTGCGGAAGGAGTTGAAACGAAAGAACAAGTGGCATTTCTAAAAAAATCCAAGTGTGACATCCTTCAAGGATATTATTACAGTAAGCCACTTGATTCCAAATTGATTGAAGGAGTGCTTTTCCATCAATCGTAAAACAAACGTAAGGCTGATGACGTAATCTGTTCGTTAAAGTTGCTTAATGGATATGTTTCAATTTAGTTAGATTCCAAATGGGACAAACCTGGCTAAATAGGCCGAGATCGTACTGTATTGTCCGGTGAATAATAGAACTCCTAATATGACCATAATAACACCACTCCCTTTTTGAATTTTAGGGAGCCATTTGTTTAAGCGGCGTACTTTATCAAGTGATTTTGACCAAATAAGAGAGACGAGGAGAAATGGAACTCCAAGACCAATCGAATAGACGAATAACATAAAAACTCCTGTCATCATTGTTTCTGAACTGCTTGCAAGAAGAAGAATCGATGAAAGGACAAGTCCTATACATGGTGACCAGCCTGTACCAAACAAAAAGCCAATTAAAATCGAGTTAGCAAAGCTCTTTGATTTCCTTGGTTTTACATTTAACCGTTTCTCACTCATAAGCATACGAATTGATATGATTCCCATCATTTGTAACCCAAATACTGCAATAATAATCCCACCGAGCTGTTCAATCAATTGACGATTCCCTGAATAGAGCTGTCCAATGAACGTTGATGATAGACCAAGCATTAAAAAGATCGTTGTAAATCCGATAATGAAGCCGATACTACGTGAAAAAATAAAACGTCGATCTACTTGAATTTGATTATCTGTAACTGAAGTACCAGTTAATTGAGCTAAGTAAGCTGGTACGAGTGGGAAAATACATGGTGATAAAAAAGATATAATTCCAGCAAAAAAAGCGAGCCAGATTGAAACTTCCATTATGAAACCTCCTCATTTATACAACGAACGTTCATTTAAATGTATTCTAAAACAAATCGATTTTATAAATCAAATAATTGAAAAACTGATATTTAATATTAGGAGTATGGGAACTTTCCACGAGATATTCGTGTGGAATACTTATAGCTCAGTCTATTATATCGCAATTATTCATTAAAAATAGGATGATCCATGAAAGTTCACGGAAAGGACAAGAGACTGAGTGTTCTCTCAGTCTAAAGTCTGAGAGAAAAACAATCTTGAGAGTGGCTACAGTAAATCGAGTGTCCTGTATGATAAGAGTAGATTCAAGAAGGAGGACATAGCAATGAAAATAACAGGAAAAGTGTTTGTCGGTTTTTTACTTATTTTTATTGGAGCAAGTATGCTACTAAGCTTGATTGGAATACATCTTGGAGGATTGCTAGGACTTGCAATTGGAGCTGCTCTGGTGTATTGGGGGTACTGCCGCTACCAAGAGCGTGGACGCTGGTCATTATCTAGCATTATTCTGGTTGTTCTGGGAATAAGCTTTTTATTCGGAGGCATAGGAGGTGTCATTAGTTTATTAATTGGTGGGTTTTTAGTTTATGTTGGTTATCAATTTATGACAAAAAATGATATGAATAAGGACGAGGAAGCGGAAGAGGAAAGCTTGGATTACTCGAAATCAACATATGATTCATTAGATGAAGAAATCGATCGCTTATTAGAAAAGAAATAGTAGGAGGATGCTAAAGATGGATATGACAAAGCGAGTTCAGCAATTTTTTAAGGCTTATGTAAATGAAGGGTTAGAAAAGATGGAAGATCCTGTTATAATGGTGAAGCAATATATGCGAGATGTGAATGTAGAAATAAAACGAATGACACAGTTAATTGAAAAGAAGCAAGAGCTTTCTGAAACGTTAAGAAAGGATGCTGAGCAGTTGAAGGAAACAATTGCGAAGCGAGAAAAGCAAGCGAAAATCGCCTTAGAAAATGAGGATGAGGAACTAGCAAAAAAGCTATTAAACAACAAGCATGATGCGTATGAGCAGAAAAATCGTTATGATGCTTTATTTGAGCGTAATGAGGAGCAGCTTGTTGAACAAAAGGCTGAATTAGAGCAGTTACTTGTGAAGTATCAAAAGCTAAAGGAACGTAAGCTTGATCTGTTATTACGAATGGAAGCAGTTGAATCAAAACGCCATGTTGAACAGTTGGAGAAGCAAGGCATCCGTCGCTCGCAAATACAGGAAGATCCATTTGAACGATGGGAAGAGAGAATAACGGAAATGGAACGACACCAAGGGAAGACGCATAAGCACGAAACCTTTCAGGTAAATCAATTAGTAATGGATGAGTTAAAGCAATTAAAGGCTAAATTAAACGAACAGAGATTATGAGTACAGTCGTGTGGGGATTGGAGTATTTTTCTTTCCTTCCCTCACGACTTTATCGCATGTAAGAATAGCCGCTGCGCGGTTTTCTTAAGTGAATGGGGGACTTATCATGAAATCTTTATTGGGGATCGCTTTAATTATCTTTGGTGTAATCATCGTTGTGTCTGCTGTTTGGCCAGCGTGGTCAACAATGAACAAGGATGAGGAAGGGGACTATTTACAGGAATCCACGGATCAATTGAATCAGGTGAAGCTTTCTGGTGTGTCAGTGGATTGGGAAATTGAAGAGTCAGATAGCTCATATATTGAAGTTGAGTTAGTAAATAAGCATAATCGTACGAATATGTATTCTTCTGTGCAAAATGGTGCATTAACAGTAGAGGTTAAACGAGAACAACGCTTTGCCTTTCTATCATTTGATTTTTCTTTTCAGCAAGAGCAAGCAATTGCTAGAATTCCAGCAGATTATATGGATTCTATTGAAGTTCATTCTGTCTCAGGTGACATACTCATGCGTGAATCGTCAAGCGTAAATTCTATTGTTCTAAAAACGGTATCAGGTGATATAAAGGCTGATTCTCTTACTATTGACTCGGAAGCGGATTTCAAAACGACCTCTGGCGATATTTTAATAGAGAGTATATTGGCAGAAGAAGTGAAGGCTGAGACAGTTTCAGGAGACATTGGTATCCTAACTATTCAGGGAGCTCTAGTTGCCAAGACGACTTCAGGAGATATTCAGGCAGAATTTCAGAATGAGCATAAGGAAGCGGCACTACGAACGATTTCAGGCGATGTACTTGTAGACTTGGCCAATGCGAATGCAGATTTATCATTAAAGACGACCTCTGGCGATTTAATGGTTGTACCGAGTTTGTCAAATCAGCAGCTTTCCAATCGTAAAATTTCTGGTAAGATTGGTGAGGGGGAATATCCAGTCTCGGTTACTACGACCTCCGGAGATATTGTAATTAAATAAATTGTTGGAAAGGAGCGGTTCTCATGAAGAAACAAACATTAATTGGAATTATTATTGCCATTATCGGATTAAATCTTCTGTTTAATTCCTTTCATCTTTCAATTGGTTCTTTAATTGGACCGCTCATTTTTATATTGTTGGCGATATTCTTTTACCAAAAGGGTCATCGCTTCTTAAGCTTGCTATTTTTTATCATTTTTTTAACAGTTGTGTTTGATTTCATTTTTTCGATCAATTTCTTTTCCCTTTTCATTGCAGGTGTGGCAATTTATTTTGGGATTCGTTTATTGCGCTCTAACAACAATGGTAATCAAGAAAACATTTACGAAACAAAATGGGAAACGGATGAAAATGATCAGAAGGAAATAGAACCACGACAAGAGCATAGCGCTTATCATGATGATGCGCCACTTATTCGTAGAAGTATTATTGGTGAGATTGATTATCGTGAATCATTCGAACTAAGAGATATGACAGTGTGGAACGGTATAGGAGAAGTTCGTCTAGATTTATCAAGGGCTATTATACCAGAAGGTGAGACGGTTGTTATTGTTCAAGGGTTGATTGGCGAAGTTCAGATTTATATTCCTGACGACCTAGCTGTTTCAGTGCAAGCTTCCACGATCCTAGGGGAAGTAGCTGTTCTTCATGAGCGGCATAGCGGTATTAATCCGAACTTAAGTATTACAACGAAAGGATATAAAGAATCCTCTCGACGTGTCAAGCTCATATTGTCAACCTCGATTGGGGAAGTGAAGGTGCGTTCACTATGAGAAAACGGCTTGCGCGTATTCAATGGCAGTTCATTCGACATAATTTAGTTGCGATGTTTCTTATTTCATTTTTCCTTATTTTTATGATTACGTATGAAAGCAGCCGTGGTTTTCTATTGTTAATTGATTATTCACTTGCAGGCATTCCAGTGTTAGTATTGTGTATTGCCGTTATTATTATGACAGGAATTGTAAGTGGCTATCTTCAAGCATTACCGATGCGGAGAAGAATGGATCAACTTGTGCATGCTGCCGCGAAATATGAGAGGGGAACTTTTGCTTACCGAACAGAAATAAGTGGTGAAGATGAAGTGTCAGAGCTAGCTGATCGTATGAACAGAATGGCGGCTCATATTGAGGAGCAAGTAGCATCTTTGCAACGTTTATCAGCCGAACGAGCTCGTATGCAGGATTCAATGAAGAAAGCCGCTGTTACGGAGGAAAGGCAGCGATTAGCACGGGAGTTACATGATGCTGTTAGTCAGCAATTATTTGCGATTTCCATGATGACTGCAGCGATTAAACAAAGCCTTGAGGAAAAAGAGGATTCTTCTGTTGAGCAAGTGAAGGTAGTGGAGAAAATGGCTAATACGGCACAGGCTGAAATGAGGGCATTATTGCTTCATTTGCGTCCTGCTCATTTAGAAGGAAAGAGTCTTCATGAGGGAGTTGAGCAGCTTCTTACTGAGTTAAAGCAAAAATATCAAATACGAATTCAAGTGAAAATAGCAGACGGTTTATTGATGCCAAAAGGAATAGAAGATCAATTGTTTCGTATGGTTCAGGAAGCGATTTCGAATGTTCTTAGGCATGCAAAAGCATCACAGCTCGAATTTGATTTGAAACAAACGGATAAAGAAGTCAAATTAAAGTTAATTGATAACGGTGTTGGCTTCTCTGAGAAGGACGTTCAGCAGAGCTCTTATGGTTTGCAAACAATGAAAGAACGAATGAATGAAATTGGTGGTACATTACATATCGTTTCCGTACCGAATAAAGGAACACAAATAGAGGCAAACATTCCAGTCACATGGAGGGACGAACAATGATTCGAGTCGTATTAGTTGATGATCACGAAATGGTACGTATGGGACTGTCCGCTTTTTTATCAACACAAGCTGATATTGAAGTTGTCGGAGAGGCTAGCAATGGCCAACTAGGAGTTGATTTAGTATTAAACAAAAAGCCTGACGTTGTATTAATGGATCTAGTAATGGAAACGATGGATGGAATAACAGCCACATCAGCCATTACAGAAAAGCTGCCAAATGTTAAAGTGATTGTTTTGACAAGCTTTATTGATGATGAAAAAGTATATCCTGTTATTGAAGCTGGAGCATTTAGCTATTTGTTAAAGACCTCCTCTGCCAATGAAATAGCAACGGCGATAAGAAGTGCAGCTAAGGGAGAAGCAATTGTAGAGGCTCAAGTAACGAATAAAATGATGCAAAGGATGCGAAGTGCGAAGGAGAAACCCCTTCACGACAGCTTAACGAGACGTGAGCATGAGGTGTTGCTGCTCATAGGTGAAGGAAAGAGCAATCAGGAGATTGCTGATACGCTTTTTATCGGGATAAAAACCGTGAAGACACATGTAAGCCATATTCTTCAGAAACTAATGCTTGAAGATCGGACGCAAATTGCTGTATATGCTCATCGATTTGGGTTAGTTGAATAAATTAAGATATAGATGTTACGAATCATTCTATGGAGTAGACTAGTGTTATCCTCTTTAGGATGGATTCATATGTTAATTGAATTGTTTTTATGGGTATTCGTATGGATCTTGGTGTACATAGCTAATATTAAAAAAGGAAGGTGTAAAGAGCTACATTCATGCAGACCTCATTATTTACACCATCTTCGCAAGTAACAGGTCTCATTGCGGAATATATTATTCAGTATTTATCTCAACTGTTTCTGAGGCATCTTTCAAAGTACAAACGTTATGAAGGTATAATTAAATAGTTGATAGGCTTGAGTATACTCACTTTTATGTGAGTATTTTTTAGCGTGAAAGAGATGTAGCGATTTGAAGATTCCATCGACATTTTATGATAAAATTTGCATAAAGCTAAAGCTGATGATTCGCATTATTAAATAATAATCGTTATGATAAAAAGAAACATATGTACGTTAAAGGGGGTGTATACATGACAATGAAAAAGCGGATAGTTCTCTGGTTTGGAGGCTCTATCACACTTATATTATTAGCTTTTATTATATATCTTACTTTTCTATTAACTGGCCAATATGTCATTGATGAAGAGAAGCTCGTTATGAAATCAACGACATCATTAGTCGATCAAAATGGCGAATTAATTACTCAATTATATCGTGAAAATAGAGAACCAATCTCAATAATAGATGTACCAGAATATGTTCGAGATGCCTTTGTGGCCATAGAAGATGTCCGCTATTATGAGCATCAAGGGTTTGATATGAGAGCAATTGGCCGTGCCTTGTATCGAGATATTGCAGCAGGTGCAAAGGTTGAAGGTGGTAGCACGATTACACAGCAACTTGCCAAAAATGTCTTTTTGTCAAATGAGAAATCATGGTTAAGAAAGACACAGGAAGTTTCAATTGCGATGAATTTAGAGAGACGGTATAGCAAAGATGAGATACTAGAGATGTATTTAAATCAAATTTATTTTGGGCACGGTGTGTATGGTATTCAAGCAGCAGCCACACTTTACTTTAATAAAAATGTTTCAGAATTAACGGTGGATGAAGGAGCGTTGTTAGCAGGCTTACCGAAAGCTCCTAATGCCTATTCACCACTTGTTGATATTGAGCGTAGTAAAGAGCGTCGTGACCTTGTATTATCTGTTATGCAACAAAATGGGTTCTTATCAGCTGATGAGGCTGTTCGTCTGAAAGGAAGAACTGTCGCGGTTGCCGAGCGCAAGGATCTTAATCTCGACCCATATTTTACGTATATCGATATGGTCATGAATGAAGCGGAAGAGCGTTATCAGCTGACAAATGAAGAGCTTCTAACTGGAGGTTATACGATCGTCGTCCCGATGGATGAGCAACTATTAATCGATGCTTATACAAAACTACAAGCTGATCACTATTTTCCTTCTGAAGACGCTCATGCTGAAGCGGCATTTGTCCTAATTGATCATCAAACAGGTGGCGTACTAGCAGCTCATGGTGGTCGTGAGTATGTAAGGAAAGGATTGAATCGTGTTAATGTTAAACGTCAGCCAGGATCGTCCATTAAGCCGATTGCTGTCTTTGCTCCAGCAATGATGAATGGGTATGAGCCTTATTCACTGTTAAAGGATGAGCGAATCGATTATGATGGGTACTCTCCGAGAAATTATCATGATCACTATCAAGGTGAAATCTCCCTTTATGAAGCAATCATACAATCGACAAACGCGCCGGCTGTTTGGTTACTTGATCAAATAGGGTTAGACGATTCCATAGCACTACTCAATGACGTTCAAATTGAAATTGAGGATCGAGGGTTAGCAATAGCTTTAGGTGGATTAAGTGAAGGTGTATCTCCGCTTGAATTGGCGGCTGCTTATCAAATCTTTGCGAATGGTGGTTATTATGTGAAGCCGTCTTTTATTTCAGAAATTTACTCGCGTGATGGAGAGAAATTAGGTGAAGCAAGTCAGGAAAAACGAGCAGTTGTAAATCGACAGCTAGCCTGGGATATGACAAGGATGCTTGAATCTGTTGTTCAGGAGGGGACAGCAGCTGTTGGAAATACTCAGTGGTCTTTAGCAGGAAAGACAGGTACGACATCCTTTCCTGATGTTCAGGGTGCTACTCGCGATGCATGGTTTGTTGGATACACTCCGAAAGCGGTCGGAGCAGTGTGGATGGGGTATGATGTAACGACAACTGATCAATACTTCAATGGTGGTAGTCAGTATCCTACGGTATTGTTTAAGGATATTATTAGTGAACACAGAAGTGAGAATAGCTTACTTACATTTAATAAGCCGATCAATGTTAATGAATTAGAACGACCTCTAAGAATGCCTACTTCTCTTGAATTGCAAGCTTCCAAGGCGTTTGGTGGCCGAGCCCCATTTAGTGTACGATTAAATTGGACTGAAACGGAAGATGGGCGGGTACAGTATACGATCTATGAAATAAATGAAGAGAGTAAGGAAGAGGTTGCGACTGTTATGGGTATTCATGAATATACATTGCCCATCTATAATCCATTTATAACAAAGACCTATCAAGTTGTATCGTACAATTATCAAACAGAGCAATCAGGTGAAGCTTCTAATTTGGTTGAAGCAACCTTTCAGTTTGGATTTCATTAGATATGGGCGTCGGCTTCGCTCGTTACACGCATTTCTGAAAGTACCCCATTTTCAGAAATGCTCATACCACTGTAACGGTTACGCGCGACGTTATTAAGAAAAGGCGCTATTGCGTATTTCTTAGGCGATTTTTTGACATTGTGTTGGAATGTGTATACAGCTAACAGTTGGGTGATTATAGTAGAAGTAGTAATTAAAAGAACGGATGAATAGGTGAAGGAGTGGCGAAATGACACAATCTAATTTTAATGACGCGTTTTTAAAGGCATGCCGAGGCGAGGTGCATGATCATGTACCTGTTTGGTATATGAGGCAAGCAGGACGGTCACAGCCAGAATATCGAGCATTGAAAGAAAAATATTCTTTATTTGAAATTACTCATGATCCTGAGATATGTGCATATGTGACGAAATTGCCGGTCGATCAATATAACAATGATGCTGCAATCTTATACAAAGATATTATGACACCACTTCCGGCCATTGGAGTCGATGTTGATATTAAGTCAGGCATTGGTCCGGTTATTGACAACCCAATTCGTTCTATAACCGATGTGGAACGATTAGGTTTCATACGTCCTGAAGAAGATGTACCTTACGTATTAGATACGATTAAGCTTTTAAGAAAACAGCTTTCTGTACCATTAATTAGCTTTGGAGGAGCCCCCTTTACTCTTGCGAGCTATATGATTGAAGGAGGGCCTTCGAAAAATTACAATAAAACAAAAGCTTTTATGTATGCTGAACCTAATGCGTGGCATCTACTCATGGACAAGCTTGGAGAAATGACGATTACATATGTGAAGTCACAAATTGCTGCTGGTGCGCAAGCGATTCAAATTTTTGATTCGTGGGTTGGAACCCTTAATGTGGCAGATTATTGTACATACGTAAAGCCAGTTATGACGAAAATTTTCACCGCTTTAAAAGAGCAGGGTGTTCCACTCATTATGTTTGGAGTCGGCGCGAGTCACCTCATTCATGAGTGGAACGAACTACCTTTAGATGTCGTTGGTCTTGATTGGCGACTATCGATTCAAGAGGCACGGGGGTTAGGCGTAACAAAATCCGTTCAAGGTAACTTAGATCCAGCGATTTTATTAGCACCTTGGAATGTAATTGAAGAGCGAACGAAAGTAATTTTAGATGAAGGAATGCAAACACCAAACTTTATTTTCAATTTAGGACATGGTGTATTTCCTGATGTTAACCCAGATACGTTAAGAAAATTAACTGCATTTGTTCATGAATATACAACGACGAAATAGGAGGATATCTATATGACAAAGAAGAAAATTGGGCTACTTATAATGGCTTATGGTACACCAAGAAAAAAAGAAGAAATTGAACCTTATTACACGCACATTAGACATGGTCGAAAACCATCACAGGAAGCGCTAGATGATTTAACAGAACGTTATGAAGCCATTGGTGGGATTAGCCCATTAGCAAAAATTACAGAGGATCAAGCATATGGTCTTGAACGAACTTTAAATGAACGATTTGAACATATTGAATTTAAGGCATATCTTGGGTTAAAGCATATAGATCCATTTGTTGAGGATGCGGTACAACAAATGAAGCAAGATGGCATTGAAGAAGCTGTTAGTATTGTACTTGCGCCACATTTCTCTACATTCAGTGTGAAATCTTATAATGGACGTGCTCATGAAAAATCAGAGAAAATAGCTGGTCCACGTATTACGAGTGTAGAAAGTTGGTACGATGAACCACTATTCAT
The DNA here is from genome assembly GCF_041821005.1 of Halalkalibacter sp. AB-rgal2. Classification (NCBI taxonomy): domain Bacteria; kingdom Bacillati; phylum Bacillota; class Bacilli; order Caryophanales; family Bacillaceae; genus Halalkalibacter; species Halalkalibacter sp. AB-rgal2. The sequence goes on along the minus strand of NZ_JBGUAV010000034.1, from coordinate 30,656 downwards.
TGACTATTGGGTAAGGCAAGTCAAAGAAACAATGAAGCTTATAAAGGATGATGACAAATCTTGCGTCATTTTTTCTGCACATAGTTTGCCAGAACGTATCTTACAAGTTGGGGATCCTTATCCTCATCAATTACGAGAAACGGCAGATCTTATTGCGAAGCAGGCAGGGGTTAAGCACTATGAAATAGGCTGGCAAAGTGAGGGAAATACACCTGACCCTTGGTTAGGACCTGATGTACAAGACTTAACGAAAAGCTTGTATGAACAGCATGGGTATACTTCATTTGTTTATTGCCCAGTTGGATTCGTGGCGGATCACCTCGAAGTTTTATATGACAATGATTACGAATGTAAGGTCGTAACGGATGAGCTTGGTGTTGATTATTATCGACCTGAAATGCCTAATGCAAAGCAGGAGTTTCTTGATTGTTTAGCAACAGTTGTTGAAAAAAAGCTTTTTGGAAATGAGTGAGGACGTTGAAGAAACGAATCGCAATCATTGGTGGAGGAATAACCGGGCTAGCAGCTGCTTGTCATTTAGAGCAAGCCATTGCTAGAGGAGCGAACATTGAATATGACTTGTATGAAGCTACTAATCGATTAGGTGGAAAAATCCGTACGGAATATCGCAATGGCTTCATCATTGAACGAGGGCCCGATTCTTTTTTAGCACGAAAGCAAAGTATGGCCCGTCTCGCTAAGGAAATTGGGATGGAGGATGAGCTCCTTGCCAATGATACAGGACAAGCTTTTATTTTGAAGGGTGAGACGTTACACCCAATGCCTGAAGGAGCTGTTATGGGCATTCCTACACAATTAAAGCCTTTTTTGAAGACAGGCTTACTATCTCCTATCGGGAAGGTTGTTGCTTTAAAAGATTTGATGCTACCCCCTGTTACAGAGTCGGATGAGGATATTTCGTTAGGTCATTTCTTTCGAAGGAGATTAGGGGATGAAGTAGTCGATCATCTGATAGAGCCTCTATTATCAGGAATTTACGCGGGAGACCTTGATCGATTAAGCTTGAAATCAACCTTCCCCCAGTTTCAAAAGATGGAGGAGGAGCATGGTAGTCTCATTAAAGGCATTTCTAAGCAACGTGCAAAGAATCAAACATTCACAAAGTCAAATGAGAAAAAGCAAGGGATGTTTCTATCGTTTAAACGGGGATTAGAGTCATTTGTAGATGGAATTGAAGCTTATTTACAGAACGGAAGGATTTATAAAAATGCTCACATTAACGAAATTGTAAAGACTGAAAACAGCTATAACGTACATTTGATGAATAACTCTAGACGATATGATGCGGTTATCGTCTCAACACCTGCTCCGGTCGCAGGACAGTTGTTTAACGATGATCAGCATTTCTCTTATTTGAACGAGATGAAAGCAACATCTGTCGCAACGGTTGCGATGGCTTTTAGAGAGGAACAGGTTATTTTACCATATGACGGAACAGGATTTGTTGTCTCAAAGAAAGGTAATCACGTGATTACAGCATGTACATGGACTCATAAGAAGTGGAAGCATACTGCACCGGAAGGATATGCATTACTTAGAGCATATGTCGGTAGACCGAATGATTCAAATATTGTCGATCAATCGGATGAACAAATTGTGAAAGCCGCATTAGATGATTTAAAAACGATCACACATATTGAAGGTGAACCTGAATTTTTCTATGTGACTCGATGGAAGGAAGCGATGCCTCAGTATGAGGTAGGCCATTCTTTCAAAGTGGAGAAGCTAACGGAAGATATCGAAAAATTATATCCAGGTGCTTATTTAGCTGGTGGAGCGTATAAAGGAATTGGTTTGCCGGACTGTATTGATCAAGGAGAAGCAGCTGCCAAAGATGCTTTAATGTTTGTGAAGGGATCGTTATGATCGTTACATTGAATGTAGAATAAAAAAACACGGCCCATGTGAATTGAGGTGCCGTGTTTTTTCTGTATTTTGACTTATTCTGCTTCTAAAATTGCATCAAGCTTTGACGTATCGACAAATCCATCTAGATTTGGATCAACATCCATAAATTTCAGCTCATAAGAAGCATCAGCCCAATCTTGCAACGCTTCTGGATGCGTTTCGGTTGTTACAACCATACGTGTCCAAGCTTTTTCTAAAACAGCCTCTGGTAAGCGATTTTGTGTGAGCTCGTATAAATGATCATTAATCGCGCTTAACGTGTCTCCTGTGTTTTCTTGCGTATATTCAACGGCTTGCTTATGTCCACGAAGAACAGCCTCTACAGCTTCAGGATTTTCTTCTAGAAATTCATTCGTTGTGACAATGACGACACTTGGTAACGTTTCGCCAATGAATACATTATCCCATTCAGCGACAACATTCGCATTTAACTCTAGCTCTAAATAGGTTCCCCAAGGCTCAGGTGCTGCAGCGGCATCAATTTGTCCTTGTTCGAACATCGCCACCATGTTTGCGGGTGGTATACGTGATTGGTGTTCAACTGTACCACCGACACGATTTGATTCGAGTCCAAGTTCTTTTAACATAATTTCAAGCTGAACGTTGTGTGTACATCCATTCCCTGGAGTACAAAATGACTTTCCGTCGAAGTCATCTAATGATTCTATTCCAGAATCCTCACGGGAAACGATTAATGTTGCTCCATTTGCGGCCGCTCCAAGAACAACAACATCGCCACCTGTTAAGAAATAGTTGATGGCAGGACCAGGTCCAACATAACCAATATCTAATGAACCAGTTGAAAGTGCATCAATAAAGTCATTTCCATTTGGAAAGTGAGTATATTCTGAACCACGATTGCCTAATTCTTCATCGAAGTACCCTTTTTCCTTGCCGATAATCGCTGCTGCGTGATCTAAGTTAGGAAAGTAGCCAATCCTAACATCTTCACCCTGAGCTTCTTCGTCTGAATTCTCCCCTGTTGTACTTTCATTCGCTGTTCCACATGCTGCAATGAATGTCAATAGTGTAGCTGAAGTGATCAGTAAGATCCATTTTTTCATGATGTTTCTCTCTCCTTTTACTTATAAAATCTATTATTATTTTGCATATCCCCAACGAGTTAACACTTTTCGTTCGATTGGATTGAATATGAAATATTCAACAATAAGTCCGATAACCGCAATAATAATCATAATCGCAATTACGAGCTCCATATTAAAGAAATCACGTGCATCCATTAATGTCCTTCCTAATCCACCACGACCTAACAATTCAGCGGCCATTAAAGCTCGCCAACCGAATGCCCAAGAAAGGCGAATACCTGTTAAAGCGGATGGAATAGACGCAGGAATCATGACCTTCCAAATAAGCTCAAAGCCGCGGTAGCCCATCGTCCTCGCGGCCCGAATGAGAATGGGCTGAACATTCTTCATACCCATTCTTACGTTCATCGTCATCGGCCATGTTCCCCCGAGAATCACGACGAACAAAATCGCCATTGGTCCACCTTGGAACATGACAAGTGCAAGTGGTAGCCAAACAATACTTGGTACGGATTGTAGGGCAACAACTAGTGAACCAAGTGTTTCATCTGCCAGCTTTGACGTTGCAAGGGTAATTCCTAAAATAGAACCGATAATGATAGCAAGTGCAAACCCGAGCAAGATTCGGCCTAAGCTTGTTGTCAGTGCGGCGGTTAAAATCCCTGTTTCAAAAAATCCTTTATAAAGTTCTACGAACGAAAGAAAGGGAGACGGAAACATTTGCGTTCCGAAAACGTCTAATCTATATACGATCTCCCATATCCCGATGAGAACTGTAAAGAAGAGTAGCCTTCTGACTACGGTAATCATCTCCCATCTCCTCCTTCATCACTTTATCTATTTCTCCAGCTAGACGCTGACTAATTCGTTCCTCTAATGAAGTAAAAGCTTCATCACTTGTTTTACGTGGACGAGGTAATGGAACATCATAGGTTTCAATAATTCCTCCAGGTCTTGTTCCCATTAAGACAATTCGATCAGATAGTAAAATCGATTCACGAATGTTATGAGTCACAAACAGAATCGTTTTCTTTGTTTGTTGCCAAATATATTGCACTTCCTTATGAAGCATGGAGCGGGTTTGCTCATCAAGAGCACCGAATGGCTCATCCATCAATAACACTTCTGGGTCCATAGCAAGAGCTCGGGCAATCGATACACGCTGCTTCATTCCTCCAGATAATTCATGAGGATAAGAGTTAATAAATTTACTTAAATGAACCAGCTTTAAATATTCGATGGCGCGATCCTTCGCTTTTTTCTTGCCATATCGCTTCTTTATCGAAAACATAACATTATCCAGTACGGTCATCCATGGCATAAGTGCTGCTTCTTGGAAGACGACTCCACGGTCTGCACCAGGCCCCTTAACTGCAGTGTCTCCAACATAGACGACACCATTGCTTGCATGATCAAGTCCAGCAACAATGTTTAATAAGGTTGACTTTCCGCACCCAGAAGGACCGAGTAAGGATACGAATTCACCTGATTGAACATCTAAATGAATATCATTAAAAACGGTATAGGATGTTTTTTCTTCTTTATTTTCAAATGTTTTACCAACATTTTCAATTTTGACATTAGCCATTTATAAGCTCCTCCTCTCTTCGTTGAGCTATAAAATTGATAATTCATACTTCTCTTGTCGGTTTTAACTTGTTTTAGTATAACAGATTCGTGAATGCTGTCAATTCCCGAGTTCACTGGAAATGTTGGGTTTTTAACTTTTTTTAGTGAATGTTCAGTAATGAGCGGAAAGTTGTCTTATTTGAAAAGCTTGATACGATTGGTTTTTTGTATCAAGCACGCAACGAGTGTAGTCATGGCTACTCAAATAAAAGGGACTGAAAAAGTTGATTGGTCCTTTTTCAGTGTCCTCTAAATTCACTTTTTTGCTGGTGAAGAAGGATGGAATTGGCAATCTTTCATCAATATATAAAGAAATCCACTACGAATCTCTATGTCCTCCCCTTATTTCAATTAGTTTGTGGTAAGATATCGATAGAAAAAGATTGAACGAACTAATTACGATAGGGGAACGAGGAAGCAATGGTAGAAAAAGATGTCATTAATGCGTTACGTCATGCTAGACATGATTGGTTAAATATTATCCAATTAATTAAAGCTAACGTAGCACTTAAGCGGTATGATCGAATTGAAGACATTATCGAGAAAGCGGCTCAGCAAGCTTTTTGTGAAAGTCGACTATCGTCCTTGTATGTGACGAAAGTCGAATATTATCTTCTTACTTATCATTGGAATCAACATCCTGTTCAATTGGAACTAGAGGTCATTGGGGAGCCTTTTTCTCTTAAGCATGAAGAAGATCGTCTTTTTCGATTATGTCAGTCAGTATTGGAAAAACTAAATGATACGTGTACCGAAGATGCAGAGCATAATGTACTTATTTCTTTTCTTTTTAAAGAAAAGACTTGTCACATAACGTTTGATTTTCATGGAGTTGTGAAAATGAATGAAGATGAGTGGGAGACATTAGAACCGTTTAATCTTCAAGTTGAAGAATTCCATGAACATGAATGTCTGTTATCTGCATCCTTTTGGAAAAAATGAGGTGAAACATCGATGTTTGTTGATAAGGTAAAAGTGTATGTAAAAGGCGGAGATGGCGGGAACGGTCAAGTTTCGTTCCGTCGTGAAAAGTATGTTCCTGATGGCGGGCCAGCAGGTGGAGATGGTGGACGCGGAGCAAGTGTTGTCTTTGAAGTGGAAGAAGGATTACGAACGTTAATGGATTTTCGTTATCAACGTCACTTTAAAGCCCAAAGAGGTGACCATGGTAGGCCGAAGAATCAGCATGGAAAGAATGCTGAGGATATGATTGTGAAGGTGCCACCTGGGACAACGGTAATGGATGCTGAGACCGAGCAAGTATTAGCTGATTTAACGGAGCATGGTCAACGTGCGGTGATTGCAAAAGGAGGTCGCGGAGGTCGCGGGAATACGCGTTTTGCTACCCCGGCGAACCCAGCACCGGAAATTGCTGAAAATGGAGAACCCGGGCAAGAGCGTGATGTCATTCTTGAGTTGAAAGTATTAGCGGATGTTGGATTAGTTGGCTTTCCTAGTGTAGGGAAATCAACGTTATTATCTGTTGTATCAGCTGCAAAGCCGAAAATTGCTGATTATCATTTTACGACGATTGCTCCTAACCTTGGTGTCGTTGAAACGGATGATCAACGAAGCTTCGTTATGGCCGATTTGCCAGGCTTAATTGAAGGGGCACATGAAGGAGTTGGTCTTGGTCATCAATTCCTAAGACATATTGAACGAACGAGAGTCATTGTACACGTTATTGATATGTCTGCTCTTGAAGGGCGAGACCCTTATGAGGATTTCTTGCTCATTAATGATGAGTTAAAGCAATACAATTTGCGTCTGCTAGAACGTCCACAAATTATCGTTGCGAATAAAATGGACATGCCTGAATCAGAAGAAAATCTAGAGAAATTTAAAGAGAAACTTACGGAGGATTACTCGATTTATCCAATATCAGCTGTGACCAAGCAAGGCTTACGTGAATTATTGCTTACGATTGCTGATAAAATTGAAGAAACTCCTGAATTTCCGCTTTATGAGGAAACAGAGGAATCCACTCGTGTGTTGTATAAGCATACGAAAGAGGACATACCGTTTGTTATAACTCGTGATGACGATGGAGCCTATGTATTATCAGGTGCTCAAATCGAGAAGCTGTTTAAGATGACAGACTTTTCACGTGAGGAATCGATACGTCGTTTTTCAAGACAAATGCGAGGGATGGGTGTTGATGAAGCATTACGCGAGCGCGGTGCAAAAGATGGTGACATCGTTCGCTTACTAAGCTTCGAATTTGAATTTATTGACTAAGAAAACCGCGTAGCAGTTTTCTTAAATGCGTCGGGCAAAGCCATGACAAGGTTGTAGGTAGACTGAAAATGGTCTTCTTTCTGTCTACCGTGTCATGAGCGAAGCTGACGCTCTCCATTGAAATCACAAAAGTCTCTTTGTTTAAGGTTTTAAGCTTTTGACAAAATCAGAAAACCGCGTAGCAGTTTTCTTAAATGCTTTTGCTTAATTTGAAATAGCCTACACGATTGTACGATCTTCTCGTATGTTGTGTAGGCTGTTTGCATGAAAGAGCTTTTTTCATATTGTCAAATAGGGGTTGCACTCTTATAATAGGAAAGATAATGTAGTGGTGAAAGTAGGTGCTGATTTTGACATCACGGAAAGATTTTTATCTTGTTCGCGCTGATATGTTAACAGAGGCAATGGAGAAAACATTGCAAGCAAAAGAACTGCTTCATTCTGGTAAAGTAACAAAAATTAACGAAGCGGTTCATAAGGTTGGCATGAGCCGTAGTGCGTTTTATAAATACAAAGATGGGATATTCCCATTTCATACGATGGTTCGTGAAAAGATTGTCACCTTATCGATCATTTTAGTTGATCGGTCTGGCTCTTTGTCTCAGTTACTCGGAAAAGTAGCTGAAACAGGAGCGAACGTTTTAACGATTAATCAAACGATCCCATTACAAGGCCGTGCACAAATGACCATTACGATTGATACAGCTCCAATGCAGCTTGAGCTTGGAGATTTAATTGATTGGATTGAACAATTAGAGGCAGTTGAAAAGGTAGAATTGGTGGGAACTGGATCATAAAAGGAGCGAAGGACAATATGAAGGTTGGCTATTTAGGACCTAGAGGAACATTCACAGAAATGGCAGCACGGGGCTTGTTTGTTAAGGAAGATCTCATAGCATACCGAACGATTCCTGCATGTATGGATGCCGTTGCAAAAGAAGAAGTAGAGCTTGCTATTGTACCAATTGAAAATGCGATTGAGGGTACTGTTAATTTGACGCTAGATTATTTAATTCATAAACAACGCCTACCAATTGTTGGTGGAGTGACATTACCAATTGTGCAACATTGTTTAATCCATCCACAAAATAAAGAAAAGCATATAGAAAAGATTGTCTCTCATCCACATGCTATAGCTCAATGTCATGACTTTCTACAACAAACGCATCCAAATGCTGAGTGGGAATATATGAATTCAACAGCAGCAGCAGCCGAATATGTCGCTAATCATCCAGAATTACCTGTTGCGGCTATTGCCAACGATTTGGCAGCCGAAGAATATGAATTAAAGGTTGCTCATGCGAATGTGCATGATTATCAGCAAAACCGCACTAGCTTCATCGTTCTTCGTAAGACGACAAAAGCCATTTCAATTGATGGAGCAGAACGCTCTGAGGATAAGACGACATTAATGGTGACATTACCTTCAGATTTTTCTGGAGCACTTCATCAAGTATTATCAGCATTTGCATGGAGGAAGTTAAATTTAACAAAAATAGAGTCAAGACCTATGAAAACAGGTTTAGGGAATTATTTCTTTATCATTGATGTCGAAGAGAAGCAAGACAACGTGCTAATTCCAGGAGTTATTTCTGAGCTAGAAGCACTTGGGTGTGGAGTAGAGATACTTGGTAGCTATCCTTGCTATGACTTGGCGATCGTAAAGACGGAAGCGTAGAAAGAAAAAAGAAGGATAAAAGAATGGGACAAAAAAGTACAGCCAAAGTAAAGCCTACATGGTGATTTAATGTACAGCGTGCCTGCTCTCCATAAGATGGGATTCGAAGCGGCTGTGCTCTCTATACAAAAAAAGGCATTAAACCTCGTTTAACGCCTTTTCTTTGTATTAGGATTATGTCGCTTATACCTTCTGTACATGTTAAATAGGGAATGGATCAAGTAACCGATAATCAGTATAACAAGAACGATAGCTACCACGGAAGTGTATTGACGGTATCCTAGTAGAAGAAAGAGGGCGAAGATAATAAACGAATAGAAAAGTAGCTTGAAACCTCTACTCATTATTGTTTCACCTGTTTGGTTATAGGACGTTCTCGATTATTCATATTCATCCAATAGAAAACCTTTCCTACTAAGTTCTAGTACGGCTTTATCAATTTGAGCTTCTGTTGCCGCTTCAACTAAATGAAGGTGCACACCATCGGTTAATTCTGAGAGCAACGATGAGTTGGTCTCTTCAACACGTTTACAAAATTGCTCGGCCTCATGGCGTGATGACACCATAAGGGATGCTGTTATTTCTCCGTAAATCGCATGCTCAACCATCACTTGTGACACCGTTAGTCCGTGATCGACTAGAATAAATAGCTCTTCTTTTGCCTGTTCACGATAATGCTTGCAGGCGATCATTCGTTTAGCTAGTACTGTTTCTTTCATTTGGTTGTATAGATACCCTTGAGCTGTAGCAATGATCGGATGCTTTTTTGCCTTTAATATCGAAATATCTTGAACGATGACTTGTCTACTCACATTTGATCTTTTTGATAATTCACTACCCGTGATTGGAGTATGAGTCGATGTTAACCAATTGATAATTTGCTTTCTGCGTTCTTCTCCTAATAATTTCTTACCATTGCTCATATGCATTGCTCCTTTAATACCGTTCGAGAATCTCATGTATGGCTACTATTAGTTTATCGATATCTTGTAACGTTGTCCATCGTCCAAATGTAATTCGAATTAACTCGAATGCCTCCTCCTTCGACCTCCCAATACTCATTAACGTTGAAGATGGATTTGTATCACCGACACGACAGGCTGATCCAGTTGAAATAGAAAGGCCTCTCCGGTTACATTCAAGCATGAGAAGCTGTCCTTCTATCCCTTTGATCCGAAGAGCTAAATGAAATGGAAGTCTCTTTATCGGATGTCCTTCAAGAATGATACGCTTCTCCTGCTCAAACGCCTGTAAAAAATGAAGGCGAAGTTTTGATAAGCGGTTCATTTCTTCATCCTGTTTTTGGAAAGATTCTTCAGCGGTAGCAGCAAATGCAGCGATTCCTGGAGTATCAACCGTACCAGCTCTAAAGCCACCCTCGTGAGTCGTTCCTTCAAAGAATGGGTTCCATGGAAGTCGGCTTTGAATAAACGTTAGACCAACTCCCTTTGGACCATAACACTTATGTGCTGAAGCGCTCATACTCGATAACAAAGCTAATGGTATAGGTAGTTTTCCGAATGTTTGTACGCAATCACTATGAAAAAGGACATCATGCTTTCTTAACAGTTGACCAATTGCTCTAAGGTCTTGAATAGTTCCTACTTCACTATTGGCATGTCCAATGGAGGCAAGAATGACATCACTATTGAGTAGATGTTCCAAATGATCCATTTGAATACGCCCAAATTCATCGACTGAAATATAATCGATTTTAAAGTCGAAACCTTCTAAGTAGTTCAATGCTTGATGAACAGAATGATGCTCTCCTCTCGTGGTCAAAATCGTACTCCCTTTATGTTGATGTGCAAAGGCTAGTCCGGTTAAAGCGAGAAAGGTCGATTCTGATCCTGAACCTGTAAAATAAAGCTCCTGTGGTCGACAACTTAATATTTGCGCCAATGATTGACGACTGTATTCAATGATATCAGCACTTTCTTGACCATGAGTATGCAAGCTACGACTATTTCCAAAGAACTCACTCGCCACTCGATTATACGTTTCAATCGCAATGTCAGACATAGGAGTTGTTGCGCTGTAATCGAAATATATCATTCATTTTCCACCACTTTCTATATAAATCTAAAAAAAACAATACAACTTCCCAAAATAACGTCTTGTCACTTTAATCATTTTATGTAAAGATAGGTGACAAGACAAGTGTTAAGTTTAAATGGAGGTGAAGGCATGGCTGATAGGACAGCTGATGTCATCATCATAGGTAGTGGTGTAGCTGGATTAATGACTGCTCACTTATTAGCTGACGAATTAAATGTGATGATTATCACAAAGTCAAATGTCGAAATAAGTAATTCAAGTTGGGCACAAGGTGGAATGGCTGCATCACTCGGAAAAGATGACACGTGGCAACAGCATTATGCAGATACATTACGAGCAGGATTAAATCATCATGACGAACAGCATGTCGAACACCTAGTCAAACATGCCCCTACTATTGTTAAGCAATTGCAGAAGCTAGGTGTAACTTTTGATCATAATGAGAGTGAGCTTGTCCTTGGAATGGAAGGAGCTCATCAACGAAGAAGAATTGTCCATGCAAATGGAGACCAGACTGGAAAGGCGCTTACTCATGCATTAATACATGCTGTAAAGGGGCGTGTCCAAATAGAAGAGCAAACCCATGTTTACTCGTTACTGAAAAAGAAGGAGCGAGTGATTGGGGTTCAGACAAATAAGGGAGCTATTTTTGCCAAAGCAACAGTGCTTGCAACAGGAGGTTTAGGTCAGATCTATTCGTATTCCTCCAATGTACGTGAAGCAACAGGGGATGGCTATGCTATTGCTTATCGAGCCGGAGCTACGTTGAAGGATATGGAATTTATTCAATTTCACCCGACATTGTTCATTCATAATGATCAATCTCAAGGGTTAGTGAGTGAGGCAGTGCGTGGTGAAGGAGGAAGGTTAATCAATCAAGCTGGAGAGTTTATTATGGCGCACCATCCTGAACGTGAGCTTGCTCCACGTGATGTCGTAAGCCGGGCCATTTATAGGATGATCGAACAAGGAGAAAACGTATATCTTGATTGCCGATCTATTGCAAATATAAAGGTTCGTTTCCCTGGTTTAGCAAAACGAGCAGGCAAAGTTGGTGTTGACCTTACAACGACGCCGATCCAGGTAGCGCCTGGAGCTCATTTTTGTAGTGGTGGAGTCGAAGTAGACCTTTACGGTAAAACGACTGTGGCAGGTTTATATGCGGTGGGCGAGGTAGCTTGTACAGGTGTTCATGGAGCAAATCGATTGGCAAGCAACTCATTGTTAGAAGGGTTCGTTTTTGCCCAAAAGCTGAGTGAAGCTGTAAAAGAAGAGGTGCAAACGGTCAAACTGGTATCTATATTGATATCAAGGAATCATCGTCACGTTTCTGATCAGTTGCCAGAAAAAGAAGAGATTCAACAGAAAATGATGAAACATGCTGGAATTGAACGAACCGCTATTGGTTTACTGACATTAAAAAATTGGTTAGATCGATTTAAAGAGAAGTTTCTAGAAGTTGGATATGAGGACGAAGAACGGATTGAACGAAAAAATATGCTTCTGACAGCTAGCCTTATTGTTCATGCTGCTTTACAAAGGACAGAAAGCCGAGGAGGACATTACCGTTCAGATTTTCCAAATCAGAAGGATTATTGGTTAAAAAGATATGTCAAGCATGATTTAAATGAAAATAAAAAAAGAGAAACCCATGTCATATAAGGAGATATAGGGTAAGGGGATGAGGAACATGAATCAGCTGTTGCTGAAGAGAAAGTTAGAAGAGTTTTTCCTAGAAGATGTTGGTGAAGGAGATGTGACAACAGAGTCATTGCTCGTAAGTGGTGAATATAGACGCGCCAACATTGTAGCAAAGGAAGAAGGAGTGTTGGCGGGAACTGACGTGATTAATGCCGGTTATGAAGTTATAAATAATGACATGATCGTTAAGCTTTTTAAAAAAGATGGAGAAGCATTTGAAAAAGGAGAAGTTTTGGCAACTGTTGCTGGTAAGGTTAATGATTTATTAGCTGGTGAGCGAGTCATTTTAAATTTATTACAACGAATGTCCGGTATTGCAACAATGGCTAGACGAGCGAAATCGGTATTAAACGATGATTCAATTCGGATTTGTGACACGAGAAAGACGACACCAGGTTTACGTATGTTTGAGAAGTATGCTGTTCGATGTGGTGGGGCTTATAATCATCGTCGTAGCTTAAGTGATGCGGTTCTTTTAAAGGAAAATCATCTTCTAGCTAGCGGTGGAGTGAAAAAAGCGGTCGAAGCTGTACGTGAGCGAATTGGTCACATGGTGAAGGTAGAAGTGGAGACGACAAATGAGAAGGAAGTACTCGAGGCCGTAACGGCAAACGTTGATGTCATCATGTTTGATAATGCAACACCAAAAGAGGTGAAAGCTTACCAGCAGCTTGTACCGGGACATATTGTGACAGAAGCTTCAGGAGGAATTAATTTAAATACGTTAGCGGAATATGCTGGTTGTGGTTGCCATTATATTTCACTTGGCTGTCTAACCCATTCCGTTCAATCAACAGATATTAGCTTTTTGCTAATAGAGGAGGAACAACGATGAGCATATTAGAACAATTAACAAAAATGGATCGAGTACCAGAACATTATCGAGAATTAGCGCTTGATGAGAAGCGTGAACGGATTTGGGCCATTAAAAAACGGTTAGGTAAGCGTTTGTTCATTCCTGGACATCACTATCAACGAGATGAAGTCATTGAATTTGCAGATGCGACAGGTGATTCTTTGCAGCTTGCTCAATTATCTCAAGATAATAAGGATGCCGAATATATCGTTTTTTGTGGTGTGCATTTCATGGCTGAAACTGCTGATATGCTAACAACCGATGAGCAACATGTCATTTTGCCTGATCTGAAGGCTGGCTGTTCAATGGCTGATATGGCAGATATCGACCAGACGGAATATGCATGGACGATTCTGCAAGATATGTTCAGTGACACGATTCTTCCACTAACATATGTGAATAGCACAGCAGCAATTAAAGCGTTTTGTGGTAGATACGGTGGTGCGACTGTGACTTCTTCAAATGCGAAGAAAATGGTCGAATGGGCGTTTACACAGAAAGAACGCTTGCTTTTCTTACCAGATCAACACCTTGGACGCAATACGGCTTACGACCTAGGAATTAGATTAGATGAGATGGCTGTGTGGGATCCAATTAATCGAAAGCTAGAATTTGAAGGTGACTTTGAACGGGTAAAGGTTATTCTTTGGAAAGGGCATTGCTCTGTTCATGAAAAATTTACTGTACCACAAATTGAACAATTCCGCCAAAACTCACCTGACACGAGCGTTATTGTTCATCCAGAATGCCCATATGAAGTTGTACAGGCGGCTGACTTAAATGGGTCTACGCATTATATTATCGAAACGATTCGCAAAGCTAAATCAGGTACATCATGGGCAGTTGGTACTGAAATGAATTTAGTTAATCGACTTGCTCAACAATTTCCAGATAAAAAAATTGTATCATTAAATCCGACTATGTGTCCTTGCTTAACAATGAATCGCATTGATATTGATCATTTACTTTGGTCATTGGAGGAGTTAGAAAAGGGCAATCTTCATTATCCAATTACTGTCGAGTCCAATACAACGAAGGAGGCATGTTTAGCATTAGAACGGATGCTTGAACGTAAGTAAATAGGGTATTAGAGCGAGATCTTCTATGGAGGTTTCGCTCTTTTTTAGGTGAGAATGATTAGACTCCTGCGCTGTCTAATATAAGGCCACTGAAAAAGTGGAAATCGCGAGGTCACTGAAAAAGTCCTTTCTAGTAACTCAAGGAAGAGTAATGGCTCCGCTCGTTGCGCGCCTTGCTATGAGAAACCCACTCATTGCAAGGCTTTCAAAATCGGGCAACGGCTACGCACATTACTTCAAAGCCACTGAAAAAGTTAAAACCAAACTTTTTCAGTGGCCTCGAAATCGCAGTTTTTCAGTGACCTCGTCTAATATGAGTGTTGGATCTGAATTATGGTAAAAAGTTTTAAGCGTATGTTCAAAGGTACCAAAAAAATATAGCAATGGCCTGTTCGCTACTCGTCATGTTGCGAGAAAAGCATTCACCACATGACTTTAAAGCTGTAGCGACTACACTAGATGTTTAAAGAGGGGGAAATTACCATTTTTGAACAATCTCTTTAAGAAAAGGTACTAAGCGATTTTCTAATTAGGCATAAACCTTTTTTTATAACATAAAATGTGCTAAAAGCCGTTTTCTATTCGAATTCTTCTTATTTTTTGTGAAAGGGCTCGTGTCATTTCGCCTACATTCACATAGGATGATATAGAGAACAAGAGGAGGGGAAGGAAAGTGAAAATTCATATTGTCCAAAAAGGCGACACTCTTTGGAAGCTTGCACAAAAGTACGGTGTGGACTTTGATCAACTGAAGGCTGCTAATGCCCAATTATCAAACCCGAATATGATCATGCCAGGAATGAAAATTAAAATCCCAACTGGAAGTGTTCCGGTCAAAAAAGAATCACCGGCGCAAATGGCTCCTGTAAAAGAGCAGCCTATTCAAATGCAACCGAAAGAGCAGCCAAAGAAAGAGCAACCGATACCAAAAGAACAGCCAATTGAAAAGCCACCAATTATGGAGATGCCAACGAAGGAAATACCGGCACCACAACCTCCACCGCAGCCACCTTCAAAGAAATTTGATTATAAGAAGAATGTGTACGAAACAAATATTCATTTTTATAAGCCGCAACCACAACCGATTAAAAAGCCGGCACCACCTATGAAGGAAAAACCAGTAAAGAAAGAAAAAATAAAACCAGAACTAAAGAAACCAGAAGTGACAAAACCGCAACCGACAAAAACCCAACCACAAATGCAGCCTAAAACCCAACCACAAATGCAACCACAAATACAACCTAAAGCACAACCACAAATGCAGCCGCAACTACAACCAATGCATCAACAACCGATGAAGCCACAACACCACCAACCAATGATGATGCCAATTGATTGTGGCCCAACACCAATTAGTCCAATGGTGCCTGGGTGTGCACCTAAGCATGGGCCATTTCAACAGGTGCAGCCAATGCATGGGACCCAGCCACAACCGATGCCTTATTATCCTCAGCAAACTCATCAAATGAATATGGGATGTCAAGATTGTGGTCCTGGTCCACAGCCATTTTTCGATCCAATGATGCAACAGCAACCAATGATGTCAGTACCACAGCCACAACAAATGACTCAGCAACATCAGATGCTTGATCCATATCAGCAGCCGATGTATCAGCAACAACCGATGCAAGAGCCAAGTCAAATGCAAGCTTCACCGATGCAACCACAGCAACCGACACCACAAGCACCACCATATCCAGACCAAATGTCAATGCCTTATAATAACAATAATATGACTGAACAGCTTGCTCAATTAAATCCTTATCAGGAAACAGACGATTATGATGACTAATTATATTTAAAAGCCGGTACAAATGTATCGGCTTTTTTCTTATAGTATATGGTTAAACGTATTTTTGAAAAAGACACCTTTCAAAAAACTCAGCTGTGCACGACACAATTAAAAAAGCCTGTTAAGGGGGGACAAAAAGTTAAAAACCAAACTTTTTAGTGATCTCGGCTAATGCGTTTTCATATCCAAGACTTAACAGACTAAAATGAGGTTCTCTAAGCCATTCTAAATGGTGAAAGGGGGAATTTCATTTGAAGAAAATAGCGATGACAGTCGCAACCGCTACGATACTTTTAGGTGGTTTTGCAGGTTGTGGTACTGATAATCAAGAAACAGGAATGAATGCACAAAATAATCGAACGGGTATTCATTCTCAAGATATGGGAGCAACTGGTACAACTGGTCGTCACCACGGTGAAGGACCTATAACAGATATGATGACACCAGACCGTGGACATCGAGGCGGATTTGGTACAACGAATCATAACCAGAACTTTGGTGGTCAAGGTGAGCGAGGAACTTATGGAACAAGCCGTGCTCAAGGCCATACGAATTATCATGGCACACTCGACAATCAACAACGTGGTGGTGGCTATGGGTTAAACGCTGGAGAAGGTCAAGGACGTACTCACTTAAATAATTATCATACACTAGGTGATGAACGAGGGTTTTTTGGTACGCAAGAAGGACGTACTCCAGGTATGGGGAGAACTGGCTTAAATGAAGGAAGAATGGGAGCCCAAGCAACACAAGGTGGGTTTGGAGCAAGAGGAATTACTGGAAATGATCGTCCAGGGATGGTTGATGAGGATGGTGTTCTTCGTGAACGTGGAGGCAATCGTGTAGGAATGCAAAACCGTCATCAATCGAATCAACGTCAAGGAATGGGTGCTTTAAACTTAAACCCTCGACATAAGCAAGAGCGTTCGAGAGCTGTTGGTATGGAAAATAGTGCTACCCGTGGTTATCGCGATGCGCTTAATAATGAATTTGGTGTTGAAACTGGTGTAAATCGTCAAGATCGTCAACAAACGACTCGTGCGACAGAAAATAATCAAGGTCAAAAGGCCAACTACCACCGTAGTTACGATAGTCAAACAGTCGAGAAGATTAATAAAGAATTAAGAGGAATTAAAGGATTAAATGATTCACGTGTTATTGTTCATGATGATGATATCGTCGTCGGTGTACAAGCTGAACGCAATAGCGATGATGTACGTGATCGTGTAGAGGATCGAGTAAACGATATCGCAGATGGAAAGAATGTTCGTGTTGTATCTGATTCTGATGCGTTTGGTCGTATTCGTACGATGGATGATGAGCTTCGTGGAGGAGCTGCATTTGAAGAAGTCGGAGCAACCTTCGAAGATATGTTACGTGATTTAGGAAATGCTGTTCAACGTCCTTTTGAACGTTCGCGTTAAGTATATGTTTTAAAAAGGCTACTGAAGATACGTTCAGTAGCCTTTTAATTTTGTGAATTAACATCATAGAGAGAAGGTTGGTTGAAAGACAACGGCAAAGCATGAAGCAATTTTTAAGGTTTTCTTACTGAATAAAAAATTACTACTTTGGTAATGCTTATGTTGTATACACAATTTAAGAAAAATACGGTGGTGAACACGTATGAGAATAAAATCTTATCAGCTCATATTATTAGCTGTTTTAATCGGAACTTTTTTCTATATGAAGAATTCAACAGGTACCATTCAAGAAGAACATGTTGAAAGTGAGTCAGAAGCATATGAGGTTCTTGCTCCACAAACAGTCCAAGTTGTTTTAGAAAGAGTTTATTTAGATGGAGAAAAAAGCAAGGAATATGTAGAAGAAACGATATTATCGATGGAGGACTTTTGGGCTTTCTATGAAGATTGGGAGTTAATTAATCAAAGCGGTGAAGAAATTATTTTTCGAAAAGAGATGTATGATATTTCACCACTGTTAAAAATAAACGGCTATTTTGGTTTGACGGAGGAAGGTGTATTGACCATTTTTGAGGGAGAGCCTAGTCACGAGAAGGTGATTCAAACATTTTTCTATATCGATACATCAAAATTAAAAAGTCATCATTATACGGAGCTTGAAAACGGGATACCTGTAAAGGATTTACGGAACTATGAAGAAGTGTTGCAAGTATTTAGTCAATATAAGGCGAAGGAAATATGACAAACCAAGGGGGGAAGGTTGATTTCTCCTTTGGTTTTTTTGTTTATTCAGTATAGTGCAAAATAAGAAAAGATCACTGAGCAGTTTTTCTTATATCTTCATAGAGACTACAAGTAAGTTATGGTAAAATAGAATGTACTGTGTTGAG
Organism: Halalkalibacter sp. AB-rgal2; assembly: GCF_041821005.1. NCBI lineage: Bacteria > Bacillati > Bacillota > Bacilli > Caryophanales > Bacillaceae > Halalkalibacter > Halalkalibacter sp. AB-rgal2. Next base: position 12,336 of record NZ_JBGUAV010000034.1, on the reverse strand, counting down.
AGGGGAATATGAAAGTGATTGATTACATTCGTGGTCCGTTGGTTGAAATAGAATTGTCTTATATTGTCATTGATCATCAAGGTTTAGGTTATCAAATTTATTGTCCGAATCCGTTTCGATTTCAAGCTAATGTAGGTGAAGCGATTCAAATTTATACATATCATTATGTTCGTGAGGATGTTTTGCGTTTATACGGTTTTGCTGCTAAGGAAGAGCGGATACTATTTGAGAAGCTTTTAAATGTTTCAGGTATCGGTCCAAAAGGAGCATTGGCTATATTAGCCTCAGGGGAGCCTGAAAATGTCATTGCTGCCATTGAGCAAGAGGATGAGGCGTTTCTCGTTCGTTTTCCTGGTGTCGGTAAAAAAACAGCTCGACAAATGATTCTTGATTTGAAAGGAAAGCTTGAAGAACTAACAACTAATTTAACATCTAATCAGGAAGTTATTGAACGAGTAAGCACAGCACCTTCTGAGCTAGAAGAGGCTTTAGAAGCATTACGGGCATTAGGTTATGTTGAGAAAGAGCTTAAAAAGGTTCGACCGTATTTAGAGAACGAAGAGCTTACAACAGATGGTTATATTAAAAGAGCGCTACAATATATGTTAAAAAGCTAGGGAAGGGAGGAAGTGTTGGTGGAGGAACGAGTCGTTTCAGCGGAGGAGCAAGGTTATGAGGATTCACTTGATCAACAAGTCCGCCCACAGCAGATTGCTCAATATATTGGACAAGAAAAAGTAAAGCAAAATCTAAACGTATTTATGGAAGCTGCGAAAATGCGTGAGGAAAGCTTGGATCATGTTTTACTTTATGGGCCTCCAGGGCTAGGAAAAACAACGTTATCAGCGATCATAGCTAGTGAAATGGGTGTGAATATGCGGACAACATCTGGTCCAGCAATCGAACGTCCCGGTGATCTAGCAGCTATTCTTTCTGGTTTAGAGCCCGGGGATGTCCTTTTTATAGATGAAATTCATCGTTTAAACCGGATGGTAGAAGAAGTGCTATACCCTGCGATGGAGGATTTCTGTCTCGATATTGTCATTGGAAAAGGTCCGACAGCGAGGTCTGTCCGTCTTGATTTACCTCCATTCACATTAGTGGGGGCGACAACAAGAGCAGGGATGCTCTCTGCACCATTACGTGATCGATTTGGCGTGATGGCAAGGTTAGAGTATTATACAGAATCTGAGTTAACACAGATTGTCCTAAGAACGGCCGAGATTTTTCAAGCTGATATTGATGGGGAGGCAGCTGTTGAAATTGCGCGCCGCTCACGTGGAACACCTCGTATTGCTAATCGCTTGCTCCGTCGAGTCCGTGACTTTGCGCAAGTTCAAGGTGATGGTACGATTTCATTGGCGATAGCTGCACATTCACTTGAACAGCTCCAAGTTGATGAGTTAGGACTTGATCATATTGACCATAAGCTACTGCTTGGGATGATCGAAAAGTTTAGAGGAGGTCCCGTTGGCTTAGAAACGATCGCTGCGACAATCGGTGAAGAAGCGGAAACGATTGAAGACGTGTATGAACCGTATTTGTTGCAAATAGGCTTTTTGCAACGAACACCGCGTGGACGTATCGTTAGTCCTATTTGCTATAAACATTTTCATTTGGAGGAGCCAAAATGAATATAGCAAAAGTCTTAATCAGCTTAGGTGTTTTGTTTATTATCATTGGTGTGCTGTGGATGTTGATTGGACGTTTTTTACCATTGGGGAAGCTACCTGGTGACATTGTTATAAAGAGAGAAAATATGACTGTTTATTTTCCAATTATGACAAGCATTATTGTTAGTATTGTTTTGTCACTGCTTTTCCTCCTTTTTCGAAGATAGTGAAAGACATTGCTCTTTTGCTTCGGTTTCGATATGATAACGTAGGAAAAGATGACGAAGACAGATTAAAGGTGAGAGACTAATGAATGTTGAAGATTTTGATTTTGATTTACCAGAGGAATTAATTGCGCAGACGCCGCTACTTGATCGGACGGCGTCTCGTTTGCTTGTGTTGGATCGCAACCGAGAAGACATGAAGGATCGTACGTTTATGAATGTACTTGATGAAATTCAAGCTGGTGATTGCTTAGTATTAAATGATAGCCGTGTGTTACCTGCTCGTCTTTATGGAACAAAGCACGAAACGGGTGCCCATATTGAAGTTTTACTTCTGAAGCAAGAGGAAGGTCACGTGTGGGAAACGTTGGTGAAGCCTGCCAAACGAGTGAAAGAGGGCACTGTCATTATGTTTGGTAATGGTCAACTGCGAGCAACATGTGTAGGTGAAGCGGATCATGGTGGTCGGATGTTAGAAATGAAATTTGAGGGTATTTTTCATGAAGTATTAGAAGAGCTAGGAGAAATGCCGTTGCCACCGTATATTAAGGAGACGCTACCGGATCAAGAGCGTTATCAGACGGTTTACTCGAAACATAGTGGCTCTGCAGCAGCTCCAACAGCAGGACTTCATTTTACAAATGAGCTACTAGAAGAAGTAAAAGCGAAGGGTGTACATGTCGCGTTTGTCACTCTTCATGTTGGACTTGGTACATTTCGCCCTGTTAGTGTGGGTACAATAGAAGAGCACAAAATGCATGCTGAGTTTTACCAAATGAGTGAACAGACCGCTCAATTGTTAAACTCTGTTCATGAGCAGGGAGGACGAATTATTGCGGTTGGAACGACGTCTGCCAGAACACTAGAGACCATTATGAGTGAGCATAGTGCTTTTAAGGAATGCTCAGGGTGGACATCCATTTTTATTTACCCAGGCTATGAATTTAAAGGAATCGATGGCTTGCTAACGAACTTTCATTTACCGAAATCAACACTAATGATGCTCGTTAGTGCGTTTGGTGGAAAAGACTTTATGATGAGAGCATACGCTCATGCGATACGAGAGCGTTATCGTTTCTTTAGCTTCGGTGATGCGATGCTTATAATATAAGGAGGAACGTTGATGGCGGCCATAACATATGAACATCTAAAAACATGTAAACAATCAGGAGCGCGCCTCGGTCGTGTCCATACACCACATGGCTCCTTTGAAACGCCAATCTTCATGCCAGTAGGGACGCTGGCAACAGTAAAGACTATGAGTCCAGAAGATTTGAAAGAAATGAATGCACAAATTATTTTAAGTAATACGTATCACCTCTGGCTTCGTCCTGGTCATGATATTGTGCAAGAAGCAGGGGGCTTACATCGATTTATGAACTGGAATCGTCCCATTTTAACAGATTCCGGTGGGTTTCAAGTATTTAGTTTAAGTGATTTGCGTAAAATTGAAGAAGAAGGTGTTCATTTTCGAAACCATTTGAACGGTGACAAGTTATTTCTCAGTCCTGAGGGAGCAATGGAGATTCAAAATGCATTAGGCTCTGATATTATGATGGCCTTTGATGAATGTCCACCATATCCTGCTGAATATGATTATATGAAGGAGTCTGTTGAGCGAACGAGCCGTTGGGCTGAACGGTGTTTAGAAGGGCATAAGCGTCCAGATGCACAAGGGTTGTTTGGGATTGTTCAAGGTGGTGAATACGAAGAGCTTCGTAAGCAAAGTGCTCGTGATCTTGTTTCGCTTGATTTTCCAGGCTATGCAATTGGAGGTCTTTCGGTTGGTGAACCGAAAGATGTCATGAATCGAGTATTGGAGTTTACGACTCCACACTTACCATTTGATAAGCCCCGTTATTTAATGGGAGTCGGTTCAGCTGATTCACTTATTGATGGAGCAATCCGAGGTATTGATATGTTTGATTGTGTGCTACCGACACGAATTGCTCGAAATGGGACGTTAATGACAAGTGAAGGAAGACTCGTCGTTCGCAATGCGAAATATGCGCGTGACTTCCGGCCGCTCGATGAAAATTGTGATTGTCATGTTTGCAAAAATTACACAAGAGCTTACATTCGTCACTTAATAAAATGTGAAGAAACGTTCGGATTTAGACTTACCTCTTATCATAATCTCTATTTCCTGTTAAACTTAATGGAGCAAGTAAGACAAGCGATTCGAGATGATCGTTTGCTTGACTTTAGAGAAGATTTTTTTGAGCAATATGGTTTTAATAAACCAAATGCCAAAAACTTCTAATGAATGATTAACTGAATGAAGGGAGGGAACAAAATGGAACTAATGGCTACAGTCATACCACTTATTTTAATGTTTGCGATTTTTTATTTCCTTTTAATTCGTCCACAGCAAAAGAAACAGAAGGCGATTAATGAAATGCATAGTGCATTACAACGTGGAGATAAAATTATTACAATTGGTGGCTTACACGGTACAATTGATGCCATCGATGAAGATCGTATTGTGATCCTTGTAAATGACAACCGTAAGCTTACTTTTGATCGCACAGCTATTCGTGAAATTGTTAACCCAGATTGATACATAGTAAGGGGTAACGAAACCATGTGTGAACATGAATCAAAAAAAGATTCTCAACCTTTTCGGGTGGGAATCTTTTTTATTATAATGGCTCGATTATTCACTTGAAAGGTTAACTCCGACGATTCCGCCTATTGCTCCTGTTAATATATATAATCCATGGAATAGATATTGTTCATTTGAAAAACTAACATCAAAACCTAAAAATTGAATAAGAAATGTGAGCAAAGAGAACATAAGTGCCGTTATTGCCCCTACTAATAAGCCTTTCTCTTTCGCACGTCCTCCAGCTATTAAGCCTCCAGTAAACATCGCTAAAAAGGCAATCGTAATAATAAACCAATGTACGGATTTTTCTGTTAACGAGCTAAATGACAGAATAAGCGAAATAACAAGGCTCGTCGTCAAGATAAGGACGAGAATAGTCATGAAACCGAATAAAATTGCGGGGAAAAATCCTCGGTTATTCATAAAGTAAGACACACCTTTCTGATTATATTTTATTAAAGCTTATTCAGGCTTGTTCAAAATAGACGTATTTCCTAAAAGAAAAGGTAGACATGTTTAAGTAAGACAAGTCATACGATGGTAGAAATGAGTGGAAGGGAGTTCATTTCATGGCCGTCACCTTAGCCTTAGTCATTTTTTTAGCGAGCTATTTTTTTATCATCATTGAAAAGTTTAATCGAGCGGTGATTGCTTGTTTTGGTGGAGTTCTTATGCTCGTTTTCGGTGTATATGATATTAACATCGCTTTTTTACATCATATTGATTGGCATACGATTACGTTGCTATTAGCAATGATGATTTTAGTTTCTATTACGAGTCAGAGTGGTTTTTTTGAATATATAGCTGTCTCTTTAGCAAAGAAAGTTCAAGGTCGTCCGCTTCCGTTACTTTTTGCTGTAGCGAGTCTAACAGCTGTCGGTTCAGCATTTTTAAATAATGTGACGACTGTATTATTGCTAGTACCGATTATATTTACATTAACGTCATTATTGAAGTTGCCACCAGTTCCTTTTTTACTAACCGTTGTGATGGCATCTAATATTGGAGGGACAGCAACGCTCATTGGTGATCCTCCGAACTTAATGATTGGTCAAGCAGTGTCACATTTAACCTTTAATGATTTTTTAATAAATTTAAGCCCTGTTGTCATATTGATCTTTTTCGTTGTAATGTTTGGACTGCTTTGGATGTATCGCAAACAATTGCTTGTATCGGATCAAGATCGAAAGAAATTAATGGCGATTAATCCTGCTCTCTATATTAAAAATAAGACGTTACTCGTTAAATCTGTCTCGATATTAACGATTACGACGATTGGCTTTATCATTCAACCTTTTATTCATGTGGATTTAACAAGCATTGCAATGGTAGGGGCATTATTATTAATGCTTGTCACACATGATGAACAGGATATGGAGGATGTATTTCGCTCGGTTGAATGGGTAACCTTGTTTTTCTTTGTCGGCCTTTTTTTACTTGTTGGTGGTCTTAAGGAAGTTGGAATTATAGATGAACTGGCGAAGGCGATTATTTATTATACAGAAGGGGACTTACCGAAAACAGCGATTTTTATTTTGTGGGGATCTGGAATATTATCAGGCTTTGTTGATAACATTCCTTTTGTAGCCGCAATGATTCCAGTCATATTGGAATTCCAAGAGTTTGGGATGAATGAGTTAGATCCACTTTGGTGGGCATTGGCGTTAGGTGCTTGCTTAGGTGGGAACGCAACGATTATCGGTGCGACAGCTAATGTAATTGTTGCCGGTATGGCACTGAGAGCGAAATGTCCATTTAGTTATTGGGAATTTCTAAAGGTCGGTGCACCGATTGCCTTTGTTTCCTTTTTCATTTCGACTATTTATTTATATTTTCGCTATTTAGTTGAGTTCCTTTAACTACCATCTGAATAAGATGTAAATTAGGTCATACTACAATTATAAGGCAATTTAAAAGGAGAGCGTGCTGATGGATTATTTAACAATCATCGTTAGGGCAGTGTTCATTTATTTCATTGTGCTTTTCGCGATACGATTGTGTCAGAAGCGTGAATGGTTAAATATCGTTGTCGTCTTTATGATCGCTCAGCTCGGTGTCGTGTTTCTTATTTATGTTGAGAAGCCCCTATTACTCTTTTTGCTTCCGACTCTTACCTTACTTCTTATTCATTTATTATATATGTGGCTTGTGAAGAAAGAGGAGGAAATGGTTGAGCGTTTTCAAGATAACGGTGAGAAACAGCAGTTGCTCCAACAAATGATCGAAAGCAGTCATTCGATGAAAGAGGATGTAAGAAGACGAACGGTTGTACTAATCATTGATGGTCAAATTCAGTTTCAATCTCTTCAAGACTTGAAAAAAACAGAATTTTGGCTAAGAAAGCAGCTAAAACAGCTTGGTTTTCGTAGTGTTAAGGATATTTCTTACTGCTCGCTTAAGGATGAAGGCACATTTTATATAGAAGAAAGTTCTCAGGATTATTCATGAAAGGAATAAAAGTGTTAAAGAAGATGTCTGTAATAAAGGAGAATAGGATGGCGGCTAAATACGCAACTACGCATAAAAATACGAAATTAAATTCAGTTGAAATGTCGAGTCTTTGGCGCGGTTATACGATTGAAACGGTGGCTCATTACATGTTTGAGTATTTTCTTGTGCACGTTGAAGACCGTGATATTAAGAAATTAATACAAACTTGTCACAAGATGACGAAGGAGCAAGTTGAGCTATATGAGAGCTTATTTAAAAAAGAACATTTTCCAGATCCAAGAGCGATCCTTTTAGAAGATGTCAACCTACAGGCACCAAGATTATTTACAGATGCCTATTATATTAATTATATTAAAACGATGACGAAATTTATGATTTTAGAATATACGAACTCTTTTACAGAAGTGACAAGAGATGATTTAGAGAAGGTATTTAGTAATTTTATTAGTAATTTGAAAAAGCTTGAGCTACAAGCAACGGATTTAATGCTGTCTAAAGGATTATATACACATCCACCATTGGTCCCTGTACCAGAAACGATTGATTTCGTTAAGGATCAAAGCTTTATAGGAAACATGATTCATTCGAGTAGGCCATTAAATGTCACTGAAGTTGCCAATTTATTTACTGTTGCGGAGGCTAATGCTCTTGGAAAGGCAACATTGATGGCATTTTCGCAAGTCGCAGAGGATACGAAAGTTAAACAATATTTGCTACGAGGAAAAGAGATTGCTCATAAATATATTCACATCTTTAATGATATTCTATTGGAGGAAGACATCTCAACCGTAAAAACGTATGATAATGAAATAACAGATTGTCAAGTTTCGCCGTTCTCAGATCGCTTTATGCTTATTCAAACGAACTTATTAATTACAAAAGGAATTGGCAATTATGGAGCAGCTTTAGCCGCGGACCAAAGAAAGGATTTAGCAACTCATTTTGCTAGAATTATGATGGAGGTTGCTACGTATGGTGGGGATGGGATGAAGTTACTAATAGGAAAAGGCTGGATGGAGCAACCACCACTTGCTGTAAATCGCAATAAGTTAGCTGCTAAAAAGTAATTTATGTAAGTAAGTTTTTTTTGAGGAGGGTGTTGTATCCCTACCTATGTTCACGTATTTTTGAAATAGGAAATAGGAAATAGGAATTCACTTCTTAGAAAAGCTTAGCCTTTTTGTAACGACTCTCCACACAAAGAAATTAAAAAGACACTGAAAAAGTAAATGAGTACTTTTTCAGTGTCTTTGTAGTTGCTCGCTTGTTACGGGAAAACCAAATCGTATCAAACTTTTAAAAATAGGTAACGCATTGCACAATTACCATTGCTGAGCAACTTTTTTCGCTTGTTCAATTCCTTTAGAGATAATAGTTTCAGCTTCATCAGGGAATTGATTGTGACCTTCAATAATAACCTTTGTAAGGTCAGTAACACCCCAAAATTGTAGCAGTGCTGTAACATAGTTGACGGCCATTTCATTTGCTTGTGCTGGCCCCTCTGAATAAACACCACCACGAGCATTTAATAGAACAACCTTCTTCTCAGGTAGTAACCCAACTGGACCTTCAGGTGTATAACGGAATGTTTTGCCTGCTTGAGCTAAATAATCTAGATAAGTGTGTAACACGGCAGGAACCGTAAAGTTCCAAAGAGGGAATGCAAAAACGACTTTATCTGCATCTAAAAATTGATTAAGGTAGTGGGTTACTAAATTTGCTGATTCTTGCTCATTTGCTGTTAGTTCGATTCCGTTACCTAATTTGAACATTCCGTTAATTTTATCTGTGTCATAATAAGGTAAATTTTCTTTGAATAGATCAAGCTCAATGATTTCATCTTCGGGATGAGTTTTCTTGTACTCCTGAAGAAACGCTTCGTATAATTGTACACTAACTGCTTGTTCTACTGGTCGAGAATTTGCTTTAATAAATAATACGTTTGCCATGAATAAAAAACCTCCAACTGAATGTAAATGGTTGTTGTAGCAACCTTTTTTATTGTTTAAGTTGTTATAGCAACAAAAAAGAGCGTAAGGTGCTCGTTCATTACTGAACATTTTCTCTAATTTTCAAAAGTAACCGTTCAAGCTCATGAATCTCATCTCGGGACAGACCATTTGTGACATGATTATTAAATTGTTCGGCGATTGGAATGATTTCATTGCCTAAATTCTGTCCACAAGCTGTTAAATAGAGCTTCATTAGTCGTCTATCATTAGGACAGTGCTCCCTTTTAACAAAGCCTTTTGACTCTAAACTTGCCGCCATTCGTGCAATATTCGTTTTATCTTTATTTAGCTTTTCGACTAGTTGATTTTGTGATAAGCCGTCTTTCTCCCATAGCAGCATCATAATAAGGTTCTGCTCTGGTGCAAGGTTAAAGGGTGCAAGCTTAGATTTTATGACATTTGTTAGGACTAAGTCTGTTCTATGAATGGAAATACTAATGTAATCCTGAAAGGTTAGATTCATGTGCATCCCTCACTATTTGGTTGCTATACATACTAAGTAACAAAAGTTAGTATAACGAATAATGAATAGAATTGTCAAATAGAATCATTCTCAATTATAAAAAAGCTAATAGGCGTTTGAATAGAAATGCGTAATTACATTTTCAATTAAACAACGATGTGTTTGTCGTCATGTATTTCTTTTAAGCTTTCTGCTACAAGCTTTGCTATATGAAAAGCACCTAGCTCTGAAAAGTGAGTATCGTCCATTACTCGTTCAGGATGAAATCCAAATTCTGAAGGTTCAAGCCACATAAAGAGACTCTTGCAGGTGCGTGGTCCTAATCGTTCAAACAGAGATTTGCTTTTCATAGCAAGATCAATATAACTAACGTGCTGCATAGAGGCAAATTCTTTCATAGCTAGCAAATACTCACCATGTGTGTTTATAACTTTTTCGCTCTGATCAAATTTACGGCGATGCACTGGAGTTACAAGGGTAGGATGTGCACCATACTTTTTAGCAATATGTACGAACATATTCAAATGATCTGTAAAGGATGTATAAGGTTGTGTTCCACCTTCATGATCTTTTTCATCATTATGACCAAATTGAATCATCATAATGTCACCTTTTTGTAGTTGCTTCTCGACTTCTTCCAGTCGTTTTTCTTCAATAAAGCTTTTCGTACTTCTGCCTGAACGGGCATGGTTTGAAACAACGGCGTGTTCGGTTAAGAAGTTTGGTAGAAATTGCCCCCAGCCTGTGTAGGGGTATTGGCTGGATGGTTGGTTCACAACCGTAGAATCTCCACAAAGGAAAATCGTGCGAATATCATGATGACGTGATAATTCAATGGAGCGGATAGCTGGGTGTATACCTGTAAAAGCGAGACGGAGCTCTTTTGAATGAACAGGAACTGCGGCAAGTATCGTTTTCGACTGCCCTTTATCAACATGAATGAGATGATGAATTCTTTGACCAGCTCCTGCAATAACAGTCGTGCACGAATCATAGTGATCTGAACCGAATGTGATTTTCATTTGATAGTTTCCGTTTTCTACTTGAATGATTAAGCTAGGAGCGAACGGAAGTGTATAGTTCCCTGGGTAAGAGTCATGTTTGTCTTCATTGTTTGAAATAGGTGTATCAAATAGAAACCCATAGCCTTTGTAAGGGGAAAAGAGTGTATCTGGAGATAAAAAAACAACGTTATTATTACATGCTAGTTCAAAGCCTTCTAACAAAGCCATATAAATTCCTCCTCATTTGTGCTTACAATTAGTATAACTGATTTATACTGATTTTTTAATATTTTCCTAAATTAGTTAAGTTATAATCAACTTATTATGCAGATGCTCATTTCAAACCAAACAATTGTTACTAAGAATCCAAATAAGGGTCAAAGTACATATTTTGTTCAACATAGTGACATTTGATCGTCTATCGACATAATGGGATGAGAAATAACTTTGAAAAAAGGGAAATAATGAAACGAAAAGCAAGATAGACTCGTCAAAGTGGTGAGGAAGGGGTGAGAGAATGGACCGTGTCGAACGATTTACGAATCATCAGTCCGTTTCATCACAGTATGAGCTACTTGATGAAATGATGGATTGCTACGGACAAGCTATACAGCAGCTTGTGTATACATATGTGAAAGATTACGCAACAGCAGAAGATTTAACTCAAGAAATATTTATTAAAGCTTTTAAAAAGCTACATACTTTTCGGCATCAAGCTTCAGTTAAAACGTGGTTGTTTCGGATTGCCATGAATCATTGCAAAGATTATTTGAAAAGTTGGCATTACCGTCAAATTGTATTAGATAACGATTTCGTTCATAATACGATCGCCAATGAAGTTCAAATTGAGCAAAGATTCATGCAACAGTCTGAAGAGAAAAGGCTTGCGAATGCAGTATTGAAGCTACCTTTAGCATATAGAGAAGTTGTTTATTTGTATTATTACGAGGAATGGACGACTAGAGAAATTAGTCAAATGACTCAAAAAAATGAAAATACGATTAAAACGAGATTAAACCGTGCTAGAAAGCTGATTAAAAATTTATTAAGTGCAGGAGGAGAGCGAATGAATGATCCACTAATGAACGTAAAACATGCGTTTGACAAAACGGTATTTGAACGTGTGCAATTTACAGAAAATCAAAAAAAGAAAACATTGATACAAGTCGATCCATTGAAGCAAAAAAAAATAGAAATTATGATTTTACAAACGTTATATGATTCAACTAAAACGGGGTTTGCGATTCTGAACGATCTAAAGAAGAGAATAGGGAAAGAGGATTTTCAAAACAATGAAGGTTCCGTGTACATTTTGTTACATCAATTAGAAAGCAAACGATATATTCAATCACAATGGGAAGATAACAAAGGGGCAAAAATTAAATACTATCATATCGAAAACAAAGGAAGAAAACGTTTAGTAGAAATAGAAAATGAAGAGGGAAATAAAACATCTTTCCGTCTAGATTGGGAAGGTGGTTTAAGAGGATGAGTAGGCAAGTGTTCAAACAATTTATAAACGAAGTAAAAGCACAAATCCGTTCAAAAGAAGCGCAACAGTTTGTAGAGGCTGAATTGACGAGTCACTTTATAGAGCGTAAACAAGAAATGTTGACAGAAGGGTTATCTGAAATAGAATCAGAGAAAAAGGCAGTTGAACAATTAGGAAATCCGTTAACACTTGGAAAGAAAATGCATCAAATTCATAAACCTAAAATCGATTGGTGGACGATTGGGTTATTGCTGGCTGTTATTAGCATTGGAATGGTGACTTTATATTCTCTGCCAACATTTTCTGGAATCTCAAGTTTACATTATGTTCGAGTTCAACTCATTTCAAGCATCATTGCTTTGGTTGTAATGACTGGGATTATGTTTTTGGATTATCGTAAAATGGAAAGATATTGGATGTATCTTTTGGTAGTGGGAATTATTTTATCCTTTTTCTTTTTTTATTTAAG
>NZ_JBGUAV010000033.1:0-49025 GCF_041821005.1 Halalkalibacter sp. AB-rgal2 | reverse complement strand
TCCTAAAAACTTATTCCGTAATGACTATTATTCTTGATTTCATTTTACTAGATCTTTATAACTTTAGATAAACTGATACTGAATTGTAACGCATAACTTCATTATGTAGGAATAGAAATCGTACGACCTATACAGTGAGAATATTCACTTGATTGTTTATGAGATTGAATCCTCATTGAACAAGGATTGGAGGGATATTGAGCAAAAGGATCCAGCCTCGGTACTGTATCCTCCGTTAATACCTAAATCGTCTGCCACCTATATGGTACATCTTAATAAGCATGTTATCTTTCTTATTCTAAATAGTTGTTTTCTTAGAAAAATTCAAACTAACCTCTTACGGATATCATACCGAAGAGGTTAGTTTGAATCCACTTTATTTTTGTAGCTTTGAAACAAAATTCGATCAAAAACACCTCTCAAACCCATATATACCGTATATAAGTAAGATTCCATTTTGAAAACACTTTCTAATGTTGATCTTCAACAATGGCCCGAATCAAGAAGGGGGCTGATAAAATTTTTCATTTACCTATTGAACAGCACGTAACGTGCTGTTTTATACTATAGAAAATAAAGGTGAGGTGAAGTAATGTACACGATTGGAAAGCTCTCGAAGAATACCGGTGTTACTGTGAGGACATTGGATTATTATGATGAAATTGGTTTGATTAAACCTTCATCAAAAACGGAGGGAGGGCACCGCTTATACAGTGAGGATGACGTTATGCGGCTGGAACGAGTTTTAGCTTTAAAATATATGGGATTTTCACTGGAGCAAATTAAAGATATCCTGGAAAATTCCACTTCGACCTGGCAGGAGTCGATCCAGCAGCAACTGGAATTGATTAAACGGGAACAGGAACGTCTGCAGGTCCTGGAGCAATCACTGCTTGGTGTCTCGTATTCCATTGAGATCGAAGGTGAAATTAACTGGCAAATTATTTTTAGTATTATTCAGCTGTATCAACAGGATCCTGAAGATGCCTTACAGCAATATAAAGATTACTTGAGCGACGATGAAATGAAAAAAATCATGGATATGAATGTGCAAAATATGAGTGAGGAAGACATAAGGAATTGGATGAAGGTCATTCATGATATCAAAAATAATCTTACCATTGACCCGGCTTCAGAAAAGGCACAACAGATGGTGGAAAACTGGTTAAATCAAGCAGAGGAAATGTATGGAAATGACGAAAAATTACTTGGAGATATGTGGGGAGCACTGCAGAATTTAAAGGAAGGCATTGCTTTTTACCCTATGAACAAAGATGTTATCCAATTTATTGAAAGTGTTTTTATTGCAAAGGAGGAATTAAAAAAATGATTCTCGATATAAAAGGTGTTACGAAGGTTTTTCGTGGTAAAGAAGAATCCAAGAATGTTGCCAATGACAATCTCACATTTACGATTAATGAAGGAGAAATATTTGGCCTTCTTGGACATAATGGTGCGGGAAAAACGACGTTAGTTAATCAAATATTAGGACTGTTAACACCTGATCATGGTGACATTCATTTGCTGGGGGAATCAGTCATGCAATCACCTGCACGTGCTAGGTCCATTTGTTCCGTACAGCCACAATCCCAAGTATCATTGGGCTTACTTACTCCAAAGCAGGCAGTGACGCTCATAGGGAAAATGCGATTGGGGAAAAAGTTTGAACCAAAGCGTGTGGAAGCACTTTTTGAAGCATTGGATATGGGGGCTTGGGCGAATACAGAAGGCGAAAAGCTGTCGGGTGGAGTGCGAAGGCTGACAGCCTTTTGTATGGCGGTGATTGCCCCAGGTGAGTTAGTTATCCTTGATGAGCCAACCAATGATGTTGATCCGGTTCGCAGAAGTTACCTTTGGCAGGTGATACGTGACTTGACGAAAAACGGGAGCGCCGTTATTTTAGTAACGCACAATGTTCTGGAAGCGGAAAAGACAGTGGACCGTGTGGCTATTATGGATAAAGGAAAAATATTGACACAAGGGGATCCTTCGGAAGTAAAAAGTTTAGTAGCAGACCGGATGCGAATTGAACTTAGTCTGGAAAAGGAATTTAAAAATATCGAGGTTCCTGGCTGGGCACTTTCCCCGCATCAGAACGGAACCCGACTTATTTTCTCTTTAGATCCATCAAAAGTATCCTCCACGATTGATTGGGCAAAGAATCAGACAGATAAAGGCCTTGTTATAGACTATTCCCTGTCTCCAACTACAATTGAGGATGTTTATATTGAATTAACTTCTAAAAAGGGGGTAGTTTCTTAATGAATATGGTCAGCCATTATAAGTATGTTTTTCAAATGCAGCTTCTTAGAAATGCCGGGTTTTTTATATTTATGGCTTTATTACAAATACTAATATCCATAGGGATTGTTATAGGATTTTCCTATCTTATACCAAACCCCGATACGGAAACAATTCTATTTTTAGCAACAGGAGCCCCGACGATTATTTTGATTATTGCAGGAATGGTTATCCTGCCTCAGCAAATTGGTACGGCAAAGACAGATGGATATATGGAGTACATGCGTACCTGGCCTGTGAGACGCTCTGTTATCCTTGGGGCAGATACAACCATATGGTTATTGATTACCTTGCCGGGAATAATCGTTTCATCTATTGTTGCACACCTCATGTTCACTCCCGGATATGATATCTCCTGGACGGTCGTTCCGGTATTACTCATGATTGCATTAACTTCAATTGGTGTTGGATATGGATTTTCCTATCTGTTGTCACCTACAGCATCAATGGGTATTTCCCAGGTTGTTGTATTTGGAGCACTTATGTTTTCACCGGTAAATTTCCCAATGGATCGGCTGCCCGAATGGCTTCAGTCACTTCATGAAGTGTTACCCATTTATTCGATGGCAGAAGTGATGCGCGCTTCACTGGCTGCATCTACCTTTGATGCAACGATGGGAAATTATATTAATTTAATGGTATGGTGCATTTTAGGGTTTGGTGGAGCTATATTTATTTTAAATCGGAAGTAACGGTAAAAAAATATTCCATTTCAGATGAAAATAAGTGGGAAAGGGACTTGGAGGGAAGTCCTTTTTCTGTTTCTGGATGAAAATCATGAATTTGGTTAAGTAATTCAGTTGATAAAT
The DNA here is from genome assembly GCF_041821005.1 of Halalkalibacter sp. AB-rgal2. Lineage (NCBI taxonomy): Bacteria > Bacillati > Bacillota > Bacilli > Caryophanales > Bacillaceae > Halalkalibacter > Halalkalibacter sp. AB-rgal2. The sequence continues at coordinate 45,915 of NZ_JBGUAV010000033.1, read as the reverse complement.
AAGGAGAAGAAGCTACAAGTCTCTTTTTTATTCGATTAAAATTTTCTTGTTTAGCAATAAAGAGCTTTAGATCAAATTCAAGATCTGTTAATATTTCTATCATCGTATAAATTTTATCCTTCTCATACTTTTGGTTATCTAATGTCACCCGGGTAAGTCTAAGCCCTTTCCTCCCACGTGCTTCCTTCAGATGCCACGTCACAATAGACACCCTTGCTTTCCACTTTCCTACTGCCTAGCCTGTAGTGAGCCCAAGAAGTTAGACCTATCGGGCACACAAAGAAAAAGCGTCCTCTAAGAAACGAAAGAACGCTTTGTGACATTACATTTAGTGAAACAACTTGTAACTTTTGAAAATAGAGATGAATCTTGCTTAGATTTTTGAAATCAAGATTAACATGTTTTATCACTTACTCTACCAATTTGTTCAAATATGCCTTGCGTATAATAATAAAGCTCAGAGTAAACAACAGCAAAATAATTCCTACACCCACCGTAGTCATCTGGAAAAAAGCTGGTGAAAGTACATCACGAATACTGAATAACACGATAAATAATAAAATCGTAGCAATTGTAAGAGGGACAAAAATCAGTATTGCTAATTCTCTTGTCACAATAACACTAATTTCTTTCATAGATAGCCCGATTTTGCGAATGCCCAAATATTTTTCTTTTTCTCCCGCTAAAGAGGTCTGCAAGTAAAAATAAAGAATACTCATGGCTGCACTTAAAAAAATCAGACTAAGCATAAAACCAATAAAGAACAAGATCCTCTTTACAAATAACTCAACATCATATAATGAAATTTTCGATGCGACATAACTCTCACCTGGTTCTGTCATGATTTGTGATTCTATTTTTTCTGCTACATCCCGCTTCTCTGTCCAGTCCTCTAATTCATAGGCAAACACATGATATTCTGGATAATTGATTTCTTCATAAATCGCATCTGGTATAACATAATATACTGCCCGAAAGCCTGTTGTAAGAATCATTCGTTCTTCTAATCCTACGTTCTGAAGCGGGTCATCCACATAATCCTGAATGGCATCCGTATTTGGAATTATTCCCTCATTTCCTGCCACAACATAATATTCATTATCGTTAAGTGTTATCGCTTGGTGTGTACCAAGTGCATTGAAATTAGCATTCGACAGGAAGCCAATCCTGCGGTCTTGGTCTGTTTTGAACGCAGATTGATACGCATCGAAATCTCCCACTGTTTGCTCAAGGGTTGTCTCCATAAATTCAATATCTTGCTGTTCTTTTTCTAAAGGATTATCTGGAAGTGAAATATATTGAAAGCTATACGGATATACAGCTTCCGTATTTTCTTCGACATTATAATACGAACTGTACAAAACACTCGTCGTAACAAATACTGCAAGCAGTAAAATACTGAGCAAATAAATGACATGAGCGTGTGAATTGCCTTTGGCTTGTAAATTCGATACAAATAACATATTGGTTTTTCTGTAATACGAGGAGCTTTTTTTCAATCTCCGAATCGTAAACCAGATTCCTTGGGTTAATACAATATAAATCGTCATTAACAAACTGATAAACAAAATAATAAAATAACCAATTCCTAAGCTTTCAATGATACCTGGGCTTACTTTAAAAAGTAGTAATAAAACTGTACTCACTAAGATGGATAAAAGGAACCTCCATGGAGTTGGAAGTATTAATTTTTCCTGTGTTACATCTGCTTTTAACAGTTGTACAGCTTCTTCTTTCTTGATAAATCGTGTCGTTATTTTGGAAACAATTAAAAATAAAACACTAAATAAAATGAATGTCATTGCAATAGCTTGTACGGGTACATACATTCCAAAGCTATCTGCCTCTAAGACATTTTTAACGACCATTAAAAACAGAGGAGAAACGATTAATCCAACAACTATGGCTATAATAATTGCAGCAAATGCAATCAGCATATTTTCTCGGAATACCATTTTCTGCACTTGCTTCGTCGATGCTCCAGAAATAATAAAGACGCCAAGGCTTTTCGTTTTCTTCTTTAAAAAAGCCAGCATCGAATAAATAATAAAAATAAAAGAAAAAATATAGACAATCATACTACAAAGAATCATAGTGATTCCAAGTGAGCTATGCGGATCGATTGCATTCATCATTGGATGAAATGCAGTAATCAAAAAAAAGAAAAAGACTAAAATAGAAAAGACGCTACTCAGAAAATAGGAAATATAGGTCCATTTATCCCGTAATATATTTTGAATGACAATATGATTAAAGCTCATGATATCCACCACCCAAAAATGTCAGTGTATCTACAATTTCTTGATAGAATTGCTGCTTGTGGTCACCTCTCTGTATTTCATTGTAGAGCATCCCGTCTTGCATAAAAATCACTCGCTCAGCAAAACTGGCAACATACGGATCATGTGTGACCATTAATAAAGAGGTTTGAAACGTTTCGTGAATGGATTGAAATAGCGTCATTACGCTATTTGCTGCTCTAGAGTCCAGATTCCCAGTCGGCTCATCTGCTAATAATAGACTAGGCTGATGAATAACTGCTCGTGCAATGGCTACACGTTGCTTCTGTCCCCCTGAAATTTCAAAGGTTCTCTTCTTCATTATTTCTTCAATTCCTAAAAACTCAACGACTTCCGCTAAACGGGATGTCATATCCTTTGCACTCACTGCATCGAGTGTCAATGGTAATAAAATATTTTCTTCTACGGTTAATGTGTGAACCAAGTTAAAATCTTGAAAAACAAAACCCAATTCACTACGTCGAAACTTTGCAAGACCTTCATCATTCAGTTCATATGGATTTTTTTGGTTAATTATAATAGAACCATTTGTCGGACGGTCTATGGTTGATATACAATTTAAAAATGTCGTCTTCCCACTTCCAGATGGGCCCATTACAGAGACAAATTCATTACGTTTCAGTTGAAAATCAATTCCTTTTAAAGCTTTATAGTTCACTTCTCCCACATACTCCTTATGGAGTTGTTGAACATTTAAAATGATATCTGACATATATATCACTCCTGTTCTTTCATTGTTACCTTTAATATACCGAAGTAGTCCATTCCTTAATATTTAAAAACATGACGGCAAAGTGACAATATTGACACATTCAAAACGGCTACCTCAATCGGCAGCCGTACTAATACTTTTGGAAAGATCAATGGTGAAAATGGTTTCTTGATGATGAGACGTTAACTCAAACGGATGATCTAGGGTAATCAAAATCCTTTTGACTAAGTATAAACCTATTCCTGTTGCTTCACTTCTTTTCCGTCCTTTTGAACCTGTATAGAACAAATTGAATAAGCGATTGATCTCACTTTTTGGAATGGTTTCCCCTCTGTTATGAATCGATAACTGACCATTCCTGTAATAAATATGAACAGTAGAGTACTTCTCACCATATTTAATCGCATTACTAAGCAGTTGGTAGACAACTACTTTCATCCACTTTCGGTCTGAATAAAGAATAACTTCTTCCGCTATTGTCACCTTGGGAAATAGTTCTTCCTCAATAAAGTAATCTTTTAAATCATTAATAACCTCTTGTATTACTTTCTTTAGTGGCATCGCTTCAATTTTCAAATCAGATAATATTTGGGTAGAGCGGCTATAAGTCAATAGCTGATATAACGAAAAGTTTATTTTATCGCATTCGGCTTTTACTTTCTGCCATTCTCCCAACGATTTGACATCGTTTATTTGATTCGATTGAACAAGCAATTGCATGACAGAAATAGGCGTCTTCATCTGATGCACCGCATGTGAAATAAGTAGCTGCTGCTCCTGTAAAAAATCTTGATACGTGTCCTGTTCTTTTAAAAGTAAGGAGGAAAATCCCTTTAATTGATTGGCATATGCTTTTTCTATTGGAGCATGAGGACGATAGACAAGAAAACCAGCTTGGTCCACATTTTCTTTCTTTAAATGTGTATACATTTTTTTGCGACGAAGATAGCGAATAGCAAGCAGAATCATTAATAAAGTAATGGCTAAAAAACTAAAATAATAATAATGATTTTCAAAACCATCTAATTGTTCAATGATAAAAGGCAAGCAGATAAAAGTGATCAGATACAAAAGAATAAAGCTGAGATGATCCTTTATAAATAACTTCATTCGCCTTTCTCCATTAATTGGTAGCCAATTCCCCGAATCGTTTTTAGTTCTAAGGAGGATTGGACATTTTCTAATTTTTTTCGCAATCTTTTGATATTCACTGTGAGTGTATTTTCTTCTACAAATCCTTCTTCGTCCCATATAACAGAAAGCAGCTGCTGTCTTGTGACAACATTTGGAAAAGCCTCAAAAAACATATTACAAAGCTGGAGCTCTTTTACCGTCAATACTTCCTCCTGTTTCGGTGTAGATAAACGTACTGTGTCCAAATTTAAGATGGTATTACCGATTTGTAATATTCGTCGTTCTGCGTTTTTTGCATACTCTCCATAGGTACGTCGAATTTGCCCATTGATTTTTGCTAATACGACATCCATTACAAAAGGCTTAGTGATAAAATCATCTGCACCATTTTCAATACCATATATCTGGTCTAGTTCGCTCATTCGAGCAGACAGAATCATAATTGGACATGTGGATATCTGCCTTATTTTTCTTGACCAGTAATATCCATCAAAGTAAGGAAGATTTATATCCATAATAACTAAATGCGGTTCTGTTTCTTGAAAAACATCGAGAACTCTTTTAAAATCTTCTATTGTATGACACTCATATCCGTATTTTTTAAGACGATTTTTTAATGTATTAGTAATACTTATTTCATCCTCCACAATTAATATTCTATACATAATATCCCCGCCTCTTTATTCTCAAAATTTTTATATAAACATCGTATTTAAGAATATGTCTATCAATTTTTCTTAGCCTTCCTGTACGATTTTGAATGCCCAATTCCATAAATTAATAGGCGTTGGAACTAATCCTTCGGCAACCATTTCTTTTTCATTAGGGTGTTTTTGATTGTGATGCAGCGCCATTGCAATAATAAGAGACGTAAATTCCTTTAAATTCAGCGTAGCATTTAAGCGATAATCCTGATCTCCACGCTCCCGGTATTCCTTTTGAATTGCTCCAGGTGCTTTTTGCTTGACCTTCCCGTTAAACGTACGGAATTTCCTTTCAACAATCCTTTTCCAATCTCCACGGTAAGCCGTAGTATTCTCAATTTTAATATTAAGATTATTAATTAAGTTGTCTGCCAGTTTTTATACCCTTTAATCTCGTTGACCGACCTAGTGAGGAAACATCTTGAATTTTTATCCATGGCTGATAATCTGCCCCACTGCCCGTTCCCCGACCTTCTTTAATCCATTTTTCGACTTTAGATATTCTATTCTTTTCACCACAAAAAAACCCTTTAGACAATCATATCCAAAGGGGTAAAACGTCGCAACTTTATTTCAAAGCCACAATTTTTGTGTAGCTCTGAAATAAAGTTTGATTAAAAATATCTCTCAAATTCACATTTTTGGGCAAATAAAAAGAATCCGTTTTGAAAAGAAGATTGATCAAAACGGATTCTTTTCTTGTGAATGGGTGTGAAGTTTTTATAAAAAAGTTTGATCATTTTCTATCTGGGGTTATTTTTGCATTTGGTTATACATTTCTCCCCATTTATTCATTTCCGCAATCAGAGGGGTTAATGTTTTTCCTAATTCAGTTAAGCTGTACTCTGTTTTCGGAGGAATCACTGGATAGACTTTTTTGGAGATAATATTGTCTGCTTCCAGTTCAGTCAGCTGCAAGGATAACATTCTTCGTGAACAGCCTGGCATATAGCGTTGCAATTCACTAAAACGACAGACCTTATGCTTGATTAAACGATATAAAATCACACTTTTCCATTTTCCAGATATAATCTGTAATGTACTTTCTACCGGGCAGCCTTCCATGCGATCATGGACTTTTCGTTCCATTTCAAAATCCCCTCTCTGCTGGTTACAAAACGGTTACTTTGTTACATATTTTACACGATTGAAAAACAATTTCATAATGTTAGAATCGGCTTATAAAGAGTTAAGGAGGAATTGGAATGAGCCAGACAATGAAAGCAATTGGACTTTATCGTTATTTACCGATTGATAATTCAGAAAGTCTCTTAGATTTAGAAGTGGAAAAACCAAAGCCAACGGGAAGAGATATGCTTGTTCAGGTAAAAGCTATTGCTGTGAATCCTGTTGATTATAAAGTCCGTTCACCAAAAGACAAGGTAGAGCAAAACCCTAAAATCTTAGGCTGGGATGTTTCCGGCATTGTAAAAGAAGTTGGAGAAGATTGTACGCTGTTTAAGCCTGGGGATGAGGTTTATTACGCAGGAGATTTCACTAGACCAGGTGGAAATAGTGAGTTTCATCTGGTGGATGAAAGAATTGCAGGTAAAAAACCGAATTATCTAGATTTTACAGAAGCTGCTTCCTTACCACTTACGTCTATCACTGCCTATGAAGCGTTGTTTGAGCGTTTAGCGATCAGTCATAACCAAGAAGATAATAAAGGGAAAACAGTTTTAATCATCGGTGCTGGCGGAGGCGTTGGATCAATAGCTGTTCAACTAGCTAAGACTGTTGGCTTAACCGTGGTTGGTACTGCTTCTAGACCAGAAACTGCTGAATGGATAAAAGAGATGGGTGCAGATTTTATTATCAATCACTATGAAGCCTTTTCACCACAGTTGGAGAAATTAAACATAACTAGCGTAAATTATATCTTATGCTTGCATTCTACAGAAAAGCATTGGGAAAATATGGCAGAAAGTATTGCTCCCCAAGGCAAGATTTGTTCGATTGAGGAGACAGACGAAACACTTAACCTAACACTATTAAAAAATAAGAGTGTCACATTTGCTTGGGAAACCATGTTTACCAAATCGATGTATCAGACGGAGGATATGATTAGTCAACACAATCTATTAAATCATGTTGCTGAATTGGTGGACAACAATCTAATCCATGCAACTGTCAACAAAAAATTATCACCAATAAATGCGGAAAATTTACGGAAAGCTCATGCTTGGCTGGAAACAGGAAAAGCAATTGGAAAGGTTGTTTTGAAAGATTTTTAATTAAGAATCAATGTGAAGTTTACTATTAATAGTAAAAGGAGTTATACTAGAACAAAATTACTTTCTGTATTAAAAAGGAGTGTTTACTAATTTTTATTAAAGCAGCACTCTTTTCATTCTAATACGCTACTTCTAGTCGGAATAAAATTTGTTTTTTACCATATTTTTATCAAAAATAAAGTTTAATCTTCACACTTAAAAAATCTCAAAGATACACATAGGTTATAAAGTTGTATTTGGCATGTAAAAAATGTATGAAATGGCATTTAAAATTGTAAGAGGTATTCTCAAAAATGATCATAAAATAAAAGTAAATCGAAAGACCGTACAAAAGATCATGCAGAAATATCATCTTCAGTGTCAAATCAAAGTAAAAAGAAAGGTTTATACGCTGGGGAAAGCAAATTTGTCGTCCCAAATCTTCTAAAACAGGATTTCAAGGCTGAGCACCCTAATCAAAAGTGGGTTACTGATATTACTTACTTACCTTATGGAGAGAAAATGCTTTATCTATCAACCATAATGGACTTATATAATAACGAAATTATAGCTTATAAAGTGAGTGATAAACAGGAGGTTAAGCTTGTCTTAGATACATTAGAAGCTGCATGTAAAGGCAGAGAGACAAATAATGTTATTTTGCACAGTGATCAAGGAGCTCAATACACTTCTTACAAGTTTCAAGAGCTAGCTAAACAAAAAGGCATTACCACAAGCATGTCCCGGAAAGGAAACTGCTTTGATAATGCCGTAATCGAATCCTTCCACTCCTCGCTAAAGTCGGAAGAATTCAACACTCTAAATAGAGTGCGCCTTACAAACTCTATTGTACTAGAAAAGTAGAATCTTACATGTATTATTACAACTATATACGACCATTTGCAAAACTAAATTGCCACAGCCCTGTTGAGTTCAGGACTATGGCAGCATAGGTGTTTTTTCTTGTCCCGTTTTAATGGGTCAGTTCAAATTATATCCAAAGGGGTAAAACAGTACAACTTTATTACAAACGGTATAACTTTCTTATAACCGGTACATCTTTATTTCAAATCTACAATTTGTGTAGAGATAATAAAGTTGTTTAATTTTAACCCATCTAAAAAATATAATACCGTTCAGATAATCAAATGGTATTATAGAAAGTTGTTTAAAAATATTTACTTACTCAGCAACTAATGAAAGATAATTAATAATAAAGTTGTTTAACTTATAGAGAAAAATGCACAAAGTTACACCTGTTTATAGCAAAATAAAAGTGCAGAGTCTTACATACTCTGCACTCTTAATTTAAAAGTTTATTTTTCGGACAAAAAATTTTCAATAATATCTATTTCTTCTTTTCTAAGCCCATATATCCTATATACTAAATCATCCACCTTCGTCTCTTTTTTCTCAATATCACCTTTCATTAATTTAGCTTCTAAGATATTATCAACGAGTGACACCATTTCGCAGTATAAAGTATCTTTTTTATCTAAGAAAATGATTGGATATCTTTTCATAATAGGAGACTGAAATCGGAATCTTTTTGAATTTAAATGGACAGGGTTTAATTGCTTGTGAATAAACAAAGTTAATTTACTATTTAATATCCCCAACAAAAATTTATAATCATCTAACGAGAAGTTAGCTTTAAGCCGAATCGCGTAAATTGTCCCGTTATAAAAGAATCCACTTGTATCTAATGAAAATCTGCATTCAGAAGATAGATCAGGGGTCAAAATTTTTATATTCTTAAATGTATTATGTGAACGTTCTACCCAAAGCTCGTACCATTCTTTACCGTTTCTTTTCTTTATATATTTCCTTTGTTCTAGCTCAGGTTTATGTGCTGACAAATATTTATTTACATTAGGGAAATCTTCTAAATTAATCCTATGAGTCATTCCTGATTTTTCAATATAAGGATATAAAACAAAAGTATCTGAACCTTCTTTATCACCTGTCCATTGATACGTCCATCTTCTTAAATTCTTACCTCTTAACATTGGGAATACTAAATTTTTCTCTAATTTATTTTTATTGATAAATTCATTGGTTATTTGTTTACAAAACACAGAATCTGCCGTACTTTGAAAACCAACTAGTATACTTTCAATATACTCACTTAAATATTTTACCTTAGGGTGTTCATTTATTTTTTTTATTACTCCTTCCATTAATGGAAAATTGTATCGCCAATAACTCCCCAAATTAACTGTACCCAGCTTATTTACAGACAAGGACTCATCTTGTTGCACCACTTTTTCCCAGATGGCAAATTCATTCACTTCTCTTTTAGGTGTTTCAAAAAAATATACAGCAGAAAGAACAGCTGCTTTAAAAGGAAAAATAGCACTTAAATCCAATACTTTAGATAAATAAACGTTATCTTCCACATACTCCCTTATCGCCTGCCCATAAGATGCACTCATAAATTTGTCAGAAGTTACAATTGCTATTTTCCCTCCCTTTTTATTTACAAGTTGAATTGATTTTTCTATAAATAGTGTATATAAATCATATTTGCCTTTTGCAGAATAATATTTCTTTTTATATAACTTTCTTTGGTTTACATTTAAAGAATGATACCTTAGGTAAGGTGGATTAGTTACAACTAAATCATACTGGTTCTCCCTTAGGATTTCACTTTTTTCATTACTCAAACTATCCAATTGATAAATGGGTATAGTTTTTTTCGGGTTATTCTGGCATGAATATTTAAAGATTAGCATCAATAATCGAAGCTTGGCGATCAGACAAGTATTTTTTTGTATATCTACTCCAATTATTTCTCCGCCATATAATTTTTCTATAATATTCCTTTTTAACACAGCATTATCATTAAATTTTAAAAGCAACCTATTTAAATATGCGACTAGAAAGTTTCCAGAACCACATGCCGGGTCTATTATCTTTCTTTCTATGTTTTCTTCCACTTTATATTCATTATAAATTAGGTTAACAAGATCCATTCGGGTATAATGCTCCCCTAATTTTTTTCTCTTTTCTCCTTCTGACAATATCAAATATATAGACCCTAAAATATCTTCGTCAGTTTCAGGAGGAGGATTTTTTATAAGCCAATCTAACATCTTTAACGCAGATAATGAATTCACATTAAGTGTATTAAAAATCTCTTCATTAAATTTACTCATAGCTTCTAATTTAATTTGTTCAATATTGTATGGCTTGTTTAATAATGAAGCTAATTCAACATATTTATTACAATACAAAAGTCCATACAGTAATGAGAAAGTATCTAATTCTTTTGATACAAATTTCTTTAGAAATTGTGAGGCATCTAATATATATGAATTAGTCATTTTACTATTCATATTCATTGGTCATCTCACTCAGCATGGTTATTGTATCCTTTAAATCACTTACCAAACTTTGAAAATTTGTATTAGCACACAAAAATAACGGCCTCTTTAGGGGCGTCTCATCGTGTCCCCACTTTACATCATCTTGCCTAGTTACAGAATCATTTTTATTAAAATAGGCTATCATTATAAATGCTTTGAAAATACGTGCATATCTTTGAGTAATCTTTTTTTCAATGTCTTTTTTTACATTACCAAACTCATCCGCATTCCTTTTTGCTTCGATCGCAACAATATACTCAGAATTTTTCCTATTATCTTTAATTCTAATTAATATATCTATGTCTCTAGAGCTACTAATGGGATCGCCGTCCCTTTTCAAATCAAATTGAGCATCAGTTTTAATATTTATTATTTTATAATTGCTATGTTCTATATTAAATTCTTCCTTCACTTTTTTCACAACTTCTTCTACAAACTCTTGATGCCAAAACATTCTTATATAGTGTAATAAATGATATGTAGGAGCATATATCTTCTCAAAAGAATTATTCTCTATAATTCTTTTAGGGTCTTCTCTATTTTTCTCATCAAAAATAAGACCTAATGATGGATCAATCCAGATACCTTTCTCTGGGAAATTGTTACTAATAAGCCTATGATAAGTAGACAAAAATTTGTTTATCTCTCTATCCGAAGAAATATTTTCAATATATTCTTTCTCGTTCAAGTAACCTTTATTTAATAATCTTTCTAAAACAAACGACATTTTACCTTCTAATGCATTTGCTTTTGTGATCTTCAAGAAAGATTTCATTAGTTCATTTGATGTAATATGTTCTTCAGCTATACGATAGCCTGAGGGTACACTTCTACTCATTAACCAATTCCAATTTATATTATTTTCCCACTTTACATTTTGGATCCACTCATATTTATGCAAATTATCTATAATATACTTTAACATATCATATTTAAATGCTTTTATAGTGACCCTAAACTCACTATTTATTTTCATATAACCAATAATAGCAAAACCCAGCGACAAAGTTCTCAACTTGAATATTGCAATATTACTACAACGAATATTATGGAATAGAGGTATCGGCGAATAATGTTTCACTTCATAATCTACGTTTGCTAGAAACTCAGATTCTTTATCATAGTTTATTACTTCGCCATCTTGAATGCGTACTAAATAATTTATAAAATCCTCATCGCTTATATCTTCCCCTACAATATTAAAACTAAATAAAATCTCTTGCGATTCATAGATTAAAAAATTCAAGGAGTCCTCATCATAGTCTGATTCATCATCAGACTTTTTATATTTTGCTAGGACAATTTGAGCTATCATTAACTTTAGTTTATCTACTTTATCAATACTTGGTTTATTGTTTGAATCAAAGACAATAACCTGGCTTATTAGAAATTTATACTTAAGTTTTAAAGAGTCCAATATCTCTACTACGTCTGATTCTTCTAGTTCAACACCTTCTGGAACAGAAAATTCAATAAATAACCAACTTTTCACTTCATCAGCAAGCACTTTAAACAACCTCTCCGTTTAATTAAAGTTAGATACAAATCTTTCAAACTTTGTTGATAACTTTTTCTTTAGAGCATTTGTGTTAGCATTACTGTAAGCAAGTAAATTTAACAATTCATTTTGATCTAAAGGCACATTTATTATATCTGGATGATTTCTAAAGTAATTTAAAACCGTTTCAGTTTCAGCTTCTTTTTGGTAAACGAAAACAGTAGCAAATTCACTCTCTTTTCCAACTTCACTTAGTTCATCTTTAAAATTTAAACACCGTTGAAATTTATTCCCTAGACTCTTAGGATTAGATGCAGTAGCAATATAAATCAATTTTTCATTAATATTTTCTCGAATATACAACACTGACGCTAATTCTTCTAGACCAAACTCTGTTTTAAACCTTACAATTTGGTAATTTAAATCTGAAAATATCTTCTCAAGTGAAGATTTTATTAGACCTGGCCTTTGATTATGATGTGCCTTCTGCCATTGTGCACTAACTTCATCTAAAATTCTTTCCTCGTCTGTTTTAACATTAGGTGGAGTTTTGATATCTACAATATTGTCTATAAGATTTGAACTGACTTGTTTCTCTTTTTGAAAATCGGATAAGTTTTTCCCTTTTAATCTTAAGTCGTCCATTATCTTTAACATATTTGAAATCGCATCTCGATAACTTATTGCCTGAGTTGTATCACCTAAGTAAGCATAAAATTGCTTTTTCATTTCTTTAGCATATTCAAGTCCTACGTCATATCCATAACCTTTTTGATATCTAACTGCCAACTCGTGAAATAATTCTTCGAATTCATGTACATCTGAAGGATTAAATTCACTTAATTCAAGCACATGATGTTCTAAACGAGTCCATAAGGCAAATTCACCTTTAGAAACCGCTTCTTTTAAATTCCCCTCATATTGTTCAGTAACAGATGTGATTAATGCAACTGATGGTGGTTCAAAACTTATAACCTTATCAATAAACTCTTTATAACTAATATAAAAATTTCTCCTTGCTGCAGTTGTTAATGCTGAAAAAGCATGTTCAAATTCATCTAATAGAATAAGAAGAAAACCTTCTTTCTTTTTTCCTTTTACAAAAAAATGTATTATATTTATATAATCAGTATTATTTAATTCCCTGATTCCTAATTTACTTATTTCTGTTCTGCCATGTGATGCCCCTAAAACTCTCATAGCTGCACTACTCTTATTTTCACCTTTGTATATTGTAAAAAAAAGAGTTGCTAAATTACTACTAACTCCAAGTTTTTCGCTGATTATACTTATATCTGTATCTCTATCTTGACTTTCAGTTATCGTCATATTATTAACTAGTTGTTTAAAGCAACTTGTAAAGTCACTAAAATGAAGTTGAAATAATTTGGAGACAACCATTCTTACAAAGCTATACTTTACGACATTGGTCTCTTGAACTTGAAATTTCATTGTATAATAGTTACCCTGGTCTTTTAACCTAGATTCTATCCAGTTTAAAAAATGAGTTTTCCCTCCTCCAACTCTACCAGTTAAAACTATATGTGCGAAATCCCAACCACTATCACAATCCAAAAGCTTTTGTGTAATTCTATCTTTTACTACTTGTTGGTTAATAATAAATGTTGGGGATTGAGGTGGCTGTGAATTTTTCATGCCAGTTAACTCTTTTCTAACGGTAGGAACTGATAAATCCTCTTCATTCCTAAATAATTTTTCAATATTCATTTATTTAGCCCCCATTTTTTAAAAAGACTTTTTAATTTTGATATAATAAAAGGTATCATCCTTAATTAAAAAATAATCTTTCTTAGCAAAATCAATATTAACAGTCGAAAAAGATGTGTAAGTTGCAAATATAGGATCACTATATAGCAAATCTAAATTCCTTTTGAAGTCTTCTCTTTCATAACCATATTTCTGTAACGCTTCAAAAAGACTAGTAATAGATGCATTTTTCCCATACCCACCTACAAGAATTAGATATTCCTTTTTCAATAATGAAAGGAAGTCTATATATTGTTCATACTCTAAAAAAGGGTTAAATACGCCTTCTCTTTGACTTGCTTTAATAAGGCGCTTTATTGCATATAATTTTTCAGTGACAGTCCGTATATTTTCCTCACTATAACCATGTTTTAAAACTTCTTTATATAATGATGGATTAGTCATTGTAATTTTGGGATCGATCTTACATATCAACTTACAACTTTCAAACAAGTCATTAATCTTATATACATTATGCACTAATAATTTATCTAGTTTTCTATTCAAATCAACATACAATTGTGCCTCCCATGTAAGAGTGACTACACTTCTCCCCTCAATTAAACCTAATTTCGCAAGATCTTTTATAAGAATATTAGTTCTTGACATACGTTTACCATATAATTGGCTAGCGATATCCCTTAATTTTTCTAAAGATAATGATGGACTTAAATCAATAAATCTTATTAATTCTTCCAGCTCTTCTAAAGAAGGAGGAAATTCATATATAGGATATAATTTCATTTCTACCCTCCTCTCATTTATTAATCGATAAGTAAAATTAATCGATAAATAAAGTTTATCGATTAAAGAATACGTTTGTCAATTTTATTTCTTAAAAAACTCATAATAAATAATACAGTAACTATGAAATCAAAGTAAAAGAGCGTTAATTCTCATTATCCCCACATAACAATGTTTTTACAACTGATCAAGTTGATAAATTTTCTCTATTCACGTACGAAAACACATTATTAAAAGATAATTCGTGCAATTCTACTTCCCCACTTACTAGGACTTTCTGTTAAGTGTCTTACTTTTATGTGTTGAATCGACCCCATAAAAGACTTACTCCAATTTCCACTAGAAAAAACTAACTTTGAAAGTAGTTCCATAATCCTGCTCTCATCATTCTGATAACTTCCTTCTGTAGGAATTATTAGTGTTGAAACAGTTCTATTATCCGGAACTGATACTTCAAGTATGTATGAAGTTTTAACAGAACTAGAAACTTTTGCAATCGCACACACTCTTCTTCTACCATCGGGGATATTTGAGAACTTTCTACCTAATGGGAGATAAACAATATTTAAGGAAACAGATAATTCTGGGTTGCTCTCTATTATGTAATTTATCATCTTAATAAAACCCTCAAGCCCATAACCTGAAAGTTCCCTCGCAATCTCCAATGTCTGAAACTCCAATGGCTTAATTGCACCTCCATAAATAGCTTCATCGACACCAACTACCTTCTCCTTCTTAGTTCCCCCACCGCTCCCCTTATTAGATACATATATATCCCCCTTATTTATTTCTTGTTCACACTTTCTAACTGCTTTTATTGCAGCTGGCTCTTTAAATCCTAATTGAATTGGCTCAGCTTCAATCACTGATTGATTTGTATCTTCCCTGGAGCGCTTTTCTTCATTTTCATTAAGGGTATGCTGCCCTTCTTTACTGTTTGACTCACCTAAACGATGCTTTCTAGGCGCATTTGTATATTTACGTTTCTTAATAGACGGGTGACTGTATTCAATTTGAGAAACTGGAATGGTTATATTATCAATACCTATTAACTCTAAAATCATTACTTCATGATTTTTTATTAAACCCCGAAATGCAATTTTATTGTTTTTTAGTGCAGGTACTGCAACTTCTAGAGCTAGATGTCCACTTCTTTCTGCAGCGTTAGCATAAATGTTGCTTTGAACTGAAGCAAAAGATTGCTTAATAGCCTTATTCAAATATAACCAAGCAAAGTAATGAACAAATTTACTGTTTATGACTGCAGCAGGAAGGTGATTGTTAAAATCGATGACGGCACTATTTTCTCCAAAGTAGGCTGCTTCAGAAATCAAAAAGTCTAATCCGTTCGGTCTTAACAATAAATTCGATAATGTTTTGTTCTTTGCAAATAGGGAGCGAATCAATTCAACTTGTGGAATATGATAAGTAATTTTATTTGATTGAAATGACCAGACTTTCTGATTCATTAATGTGGGTTCTCTATATAAAAAATAGTTAAACTTTCTACATACATCAATGGCATTTTGTACCTTACCATTTTGAAACTCTTTTACTCTTGCGTCGCCGTACGTCCCTTCCTTTTGCGTTGTAAATTGCAATCCGTTCTGATAATATTGGCCTACTCTAAGAATAGGAAGCAAACCAATAGGTAGAGTAATTATTTGAAGTTTATCCTTTACTTTAAATGCAACTTCAATATGCCACTGCTGGTTTGGCTTCATTTTGACATTTCCAATCCAATGCAGAGAGACAACTTCATCTTTAAAAGGCCAAGGTTTAATCTTAAGCATACTATCACTTCCTCTTATACAAGGATTCTTGCTGCAATAATGCTTGTTTTTGTATTGTTAGTTTAAACTCCTCATTCATCTGCTTTAAACCCGCTAGACGGGCTATTTTCCACTCAACAATGCACTCATTTCTTATTAACAGCTCCTGACAAGCCCATTTCACCCTTCTTAATTGAAACGATTCTCTTGATTCCAAATGGATATCCAGATAAGCTTTCGTTTTAGGAAACTTATTTAAATGCTTCTCGATAATTCCAAGCTGACCAATGCTCTTTCCCACTTGACTTCTATTTATAAAAACAGGCTTTTCTCTATTCTTTAACAGAGCAATCGCTGCCTTTACCTCGCTTAAAATATCTTCATCTCTATCATTCCAGTTTACTTTTACAGCTGGGGAAGTTCTTTTTAGTTTAGGAGAATGTTCCTGTAACCACTTCTTGTCATTACGATAGAGCCATGAATATGCATTATTGTTTGAATTTCTAAGTTGAGTTACGGATTTGTTTGGATGTGTTTCTATAAGCGTTAACCAAACCTTCCGATAGTCAGTTGCTTGTTGTGTCTCTTTATTACAGTCAGTACACTGAACAATTTGCTTTTGATTTCTATACTTTTTTACGGTTCCAATATCACAATTTAACTTTCTTGATATGTCGTAATTACTTAGACCTTGCGACACTAATTCTTGCAATTTATCAAACCATAGTTGTCCAAACTGTTTCACTCGCCCAATCTTAAACGTATCTTCACTATCAACATCAGGACCACGTCGAGAATAGATAAAGCCACATGAACACTCAAAAGTTCCTACTGGTCTTCTAGTATCTGTACATATTGTTATCGCGACCGATGAGATGACACGTTTTTGATAATGTTCAGCTGCTGAGTTTAAACAGTAATAAGGACTTTCTCCAAACGGAAGAAATTTCTCATTAGAAAATTGATAAAAGCTATTTATTGTTTCTCCAACGAAATTGATAAATAATAGATGTCTTATTGGATGAAATGCTTTTCGATGTTTTCTAGTAATACTTTTAAGCCAACATGACTCATCTGATGGTTCGACTTTCGATTGGACCAATTCTAAAAACTCATGGCCATAATATAAAATAAATTGTTTCGCTAATTTTTCTTGGTCAACAGTTCCTTTAAAATTCGCAAACGATTGTTTCTGAAGTAAATACCGATACCCAGCCTGAATGCCTTTCAACGTAAATTGAAAATCTTTATTTATTAGTTCTAAGCTCTGTATAGCCAATAGGTTGAGGAAGTACTCTGTTTTTGGATTTATTGTTTTGTTTACTAATGGAAAATAATTAGTGAGATTGACACCTGAAAATTGATGTTTATTATCCCCTCGAAAAGGAACGTCTGAACTAACTAACATCTCACTGTGTTTACAACAAACAAATACACCCGGTAATTGATGGGCTAGCCTCCAATAGGTTTCTCCCTTATTTTCTAAATCTTCTCGAATGCAACTTTGACATAAGCGAAAATATGCTATATCTTTTATAGAACTTGCCATTACACCAGTAGACATATGAATCGATTTAGAACTCATTCCCTGTGCCATTGCAGAATACACCTGATTTTTCTTACTTTTTGGAAGAAAAGACGTGTAGTATCGATAAAATGTATGATTTTCAATCCAACTTTGTACGTTAGGCACACCAAAATGCTGTATTTTGTCGTGTATTTTGGCTAACCCAGTTGGTAAATCTGGAACAGCCACCATATTTGAAACGCCATAGAGGTCTCTCATTGTTTGTTTAGGGCTTATATTAGAAGAGTGAAGATGATAACGGGCAAACCAACTGTATAACAATTCATCTTCATATAGTGTCGGAAAGTAGGTAATCATTTTGTCCTCCTACAAAGCAAAATCATTAAAGGG
The DNA here is from genome assembly GCF_041821005.1 of Halalkalibacter sp. AB-rgal2. Lineage (NCBI taxonomy): Bacteria > Bacillati > Bacillota > Bacilli > Caryophanales > Bacillaceae > Halalkalibacter > Halalkalibacter sp. AB-rgal2. The sequence continues at coordinate 27,785 of NZ_JBGUAV010000033.1, read as the reverse complement.
ATATTTGATATACCCTGTATCACTTAATGATTCATAAGCCGATTGTTTTTTCTTTTGACCTTTTCCTATGATGTCTTTTAAAACACTTATTTGAACCGGTTTATCCTGCTTTTTTGGTGTATTCAGTTCCTCAATAATGGTCAACGCCCGCTGCATCAATTCAGTGTGTGCCACATCACCGGCTTCTTTGATTGCTTTAGTTGCTGCCTTTTCAGCAACATTTGCATTTACGTCAAGACTTATTAAAGTTGTTAATAACTTTTGTAACTTTGAAACCTCTACATTTTGACGCTTCTGTTCTTGCTCTGCTTTTTTCTTCTGAATAGTAGCTCTAAGGTCAATTTTGGACTGATGGTGCTGTAAATGCGTCTCAATATCCATTGGCATTATATCTTCGTATCGTTCCAAATCTGATAACTGTCCATTTTTTAATGCCTTTAACATAGGTTGAACGAGCTTCAAATCATCTATTGCAACTTTTTTGATAAGAGCTGGCGTTATTTTCTCTACACCTGTTTCAATTGCCCTGCCCTGAGATAATGCAAATAGCTTAACTGCGATATCAACAATGCCTTGACTTTCTTCATATAAAACTTGGTTTAACTCGTCTGTTAATGGGGTTTCATTCTGAATCCATTGATATCTCCACATGCTCTCAATTAATAAGTCCCAATCATCATCTTTTTTCATTTGCTGCCATACCATATCACCTTGTCCGCTTCCTCTTCGGGCCTGACGAAAATCTTTTTGTAGGATACTTTTTGCTCTCATCGTTCCAATCATCATCACTGGGACACCAATTTCATTCACAAGCGTGACCAAGAAATTCATCATTTTTTCTGAGTTATTATCACGCGTCGTAAGTAAATGTTGAATTTCATCAATAATTAATGCACCAACACAATGAATACGTGCTATCTGGCCCATTCTTGTCACCATAGAGCTAATTGAATTTCTTCTAGAACCAAAACGTTCGTAATAATTGGTACCTAATAGTTCATCCAGCTTCAAAAAGAAATCCATGCATAATGATTTTAAAGAGCCGTCATGAGGGCAATTTAACTTTAGCCACACGACTTGAGTAATATTTAGTGGATGCTTATGGATGATAAGTTTAGGGTATTGTTCTAACACCCTACCAATGGCTGTCGTTTTACCAATACCAGAGAAACCCATTAACGTAAAACTTGATGCAGTGGACCACATATGATTAGTATTAGGTCGCCCTTGTAATGTATGATGGGCTGATGATAATTGATTTTTGAATTCAGGTGAGTTTGGATTTCTACTAACATATCCTTGTCTTAACAGCCTAGAGAACCTTTGTTCTAAATCAATATGTTGCATGACCGGCTGAAAGAAACGAGCTATTCTTGAAATAGAATGATAGCGATAATGTGATGGTAAAAGCCGTTCTCCTTCTTGATAGTCAAACTCCGTACTCATAGCTTCGTAAGCTTCTTCTGGAGAAAGGATAGGGGGAAGTGCTTCTATTAAAGGATTTCCTTGATAATCAATCACTACTTGATGCTTATATTCAGCTACCTCAGCACTAGACAACTTGTCTTCAATACTACTCATCTTTGTTCTCTTTTCTCCTTCCTAAGAAATCCCTTATGTTTGGCCTAGCATATGTTTCTCCATTTTCTGGTGATTGTTCTAAATACACTACTTCACCTGCTTTGGTTGAAGGCCTCTCTTTTTCTGATTTTAAAGCTTCCGCTTTTCGAGTTTCGTCTTTTTCATGCTTTCTATACTCTTTGATTGCTCCTACTTTCTCAGCCTTACTTAAACTAGTATCCTCTTCAACTTTTCTCTTTTTTACAGCCTCTTTTACAATGGCTTCTACTTCCGAAATGTAATCTATATCTTTTTGCAATTGTTGGTGATTAACATTAACTTTCGAATGCTTCTCTTGCTCTTGTAGATAAATTATCTCGTCCAAACCTGAACTTTTAAATCGCTGTGAAATAGGGAGTAACGTACAAACCTCATATAAAGTTGGATCAGAATCTACAATATAAACGTTATCCATACATCTAGGGTCAAAAGCTACTTTTATCTTCCACGTCCCTTTTTGACGTGCTGTTTCAAACCATGACTCCTGAATTGCTCTATCACAACTGTAGAAGATACCTTTATAGTTAATTCCTTTATGAGTAACAGTAGCCATCTCCCTTTTCATAAGAGCTATTTTTACTGTGTCTTCAGGGAAATATTTTAATTTACCTGTCCTATTTTTCATGCCCCAATTCCAAATCTCTAAAGGAACAGGAGTTACATCATCTCGAACCATTTCTTCTTCTCTAACATAACCACTTAAATAATGCTTTTGGTTATAATGTAGGATTTGCTTAATTATGATTTTTGTAAAATCATCAAGTGTTAAAACTGCATCTAACCTGTAATCCCTGGCTCCTCTTTGCTGAAAATCCTTATCGACATAGCCTGGTAAGAAAGGTTTAACCTTTTTTTGTATTAGATCAAAGTGTTTCTCCACAATCCCTTTCCAATCAGCTCGATATGGGGCTGTATTCTCTACATGAAGACCGAATGCATCAATTAATCGTTCCACATTATACCCTTCAAATTCTCCGCGGTCTGCTAAAAGCGTCTCGGGTAAATGTTCACTTGGCCATTCTTCTCTATTGATGGTAATACCGTACTCAGCACAAAACTTTTCCTTATTTGAAACTGTATTAGCTATTGCCATCATCCCCCCTAACCACGAGGGACCTTCCAAACCAATGTACATTCCAACAACCATACGACTAAAAACGTCCATTACTAAATATATAATTGGTCTACCGATAACCCAATTCGGATTAAATTTTGATATTAGGTATACATCTCCAATCGTGGCATCAATTTGATAACGTGAACCAGGTCCATTTACCTCTGAATTTGATGTATTTAATATCGCTCTATAATCTTTGTTAAACTTTTTTTGTCCTTTTCTAGCAATCGTTGATTCAACAATGTTATATTCCTTGTTATACCAATAACGGAATTGAACTAATGTAGGGATCTTTTCCTTATCTTCTATAATGACTTTCTGAATGCCATCATCAAAATAAATGTCTTTTGCATAAAATTCTTTAATCATCATTTTATAAGCATCTGTGAGTTGATTTTGCTTTGAAGTTAAGTAATACTTCTCAAGGGCAACTCTAAAGATTTTTTTTGTTGAATCGTCCACATTTATACCAGTAGAGAAATGCTTTCTTGGTCGGCCTCGCTTCTTGTCCCCAGCTTCCCTTGTCACTCCTTTTGCACCAGAATTCTTATAGTCTGGTAAAAGTGCATTAATCGTTTTGCCTCTTTGCCAGTACTTCCTTAAATACTTTCGAACAGCTGGATAAGTAACGCCGTGGACTTTAATAGCTTTATTAATATGATTCGACCGTGGTTTTTTCTCAAAAATAGCGGGTTCATCTTTAATCATTTCTTCAATAACTTCCCATGATTGATTTCGCAATAATAAATACTTTTCGGAAACTTCATCTATATCAGGAAAAGCAAACGGCTCTTTTCGAATTTTTATAAGCAATTCTTGAATAACCTCATCTTTGATTTCTGAAATCGTCCTTTTAAAAGGTAATGCTTTGGTATCCTCTATATCTATTAAATAGGCAATGATATTTCCCTCATCGACCCATAGAATGCGAAATTGCTTATCAGTTTGAGAATCTCTTAATAGCTCATTAACAAAAAAATTCACGTTCCCCACCTCTCTGTTGTTGAACTCTCTGACATTGAAGTAAAGTCGATATTTAATTTTTCTAAATCAATTTTCTTAGTTAAATCAACCTTGAACCTTTTTTGGGCAATCAAATGTTTTAAGATGGACAACGCTGTTCCACCAGTTAATTGATACGTCGCGTCAAACTCATTCAATCCGTCAATTATTGTCCTCGGCTCTTTTAAAAGACTATTCATCAATAACTCTATTAAAGTAGGATTTATATCTTCTGATAGTTTCTTCGATGAGCGTAGCCACACTATATTATCTATGGCTTCCTTGTGTAGTTCTTTCTCCGTGACGATTCCCCAGTCAATATTCTTTTCTTCCCAATACACTCGTTCAATTTCAAATTTTTCAATAACTCTAGATGAATTAAGCTCTTTTGAGGGTTTGATTGTTCTTGCTAAGTTAATGACTTCATTATCAATTCTTGCAGTAATATAAAAGTCTGTTGTCATTACAAGAGGGGTCTTTGATGTAGAATCTTCGGGGTGTTTTATCCCTACTCTTTCTGCAATGGCTGTTGTAATTTCACGATTAAGAGGGAATTGTTCTCGAATGTCAATTACTTGATCAGACCATTCGGACAAATAAAAATAATTTCTTTCTAAATCTGAAAGAAGATGATGTATTCTTTCATTCTTTAAACCTGGTATGCGATGCGTCCTCCCCTCTGATGGAACATCATATGTGGTTAGCCACGGCTTATAATTAGAAAGTTCTCCTTGACCTCTTCCTTCTTTGATAAAGCGAGCAATTTTAGCTTCTGTCCAACTATATTTTCTTTTAGCCATACATAACCTCTTTTCTATACAAAAAAACTGCCAGCAGGGGCTTTGTTTGAGTAAGTCTTCCCATGCTGACAGTTTTTAAACAACTTTATTATTTTTTAAACGACTTTATTATGATTTAAACAACTTTATTATCATTCAACACAATTTGATGACAATCCACACAAACCCTACTCCACAGTCACACTCTTCGCTAAGTTCCTCGGCTTATCAACATCACAACCGCGATGTAGAGCGGCATAGTAAGAAATGAGCTGTAACGGAATGACAGTTGCCAGTGCCGAGAGCATTGGGTGTACGCTTGGTAGGACAAAAGCGTCTCCTTCTTGGTCTAAGCCTTCCATGCTAATAATGCAAGGTTTCGCTCCGCGTGCAGCGACCTCTTTCACGTTACCACGGATGCTTAAATTGACGTGCGCTTGAGTAGCTACCGCGACAACTGGTGTACCATCTTCAATAAGAGCAATCGTTCCGTGCTTTAACTCTCCACCGGCGAAGCCTTCTGCCTGAATATAAGAGATTTCTTTCAGCTTCAATGCTCCTTCTAAGCACACAAAGTAATCAGCTGCGCGTCCGATGAAGAAGCAGTTTGGCGTTGTGAGCAAGTAATCACTTGCGATTTGCTCAAGCTGATCTTTTTGACCGCATAATGTTTCCATTGCATTGGCGACAATTGCTAGCTCCTGCAATGGATCAAATGGGAGCTCAACGCCTCTTGCTCGTGCCGTATCGACTGCAAGTAGTGTCAGAACAGCCATTTGTGCTGTATATGCCTTCGTTGATGCAACGGCAATTTCTGGACCGGCATACGTATGAAGGGTGAAGTCAGCTTCACGCGAGAGCGTTGAGCCTGGTACATTCGTAATCGTTAGGGCTTGATAGCCTTTTTCTTTGATTTCAACAAGCACACCGCGTAGGTCTGCTGTTTCTCCACTTTGTGAAATGAAAATAAAGAGTGGGTTTTCGGAAAGAAGTGGCATGTTATAAAGAAATTCACTCGCAATATGCACTTCTACTGGACGTTGGGCAATTCGTTCGATTAACTGCTTTCCTACTAATCCAGCATGATAACTCGTTCCAGCTGCAATAATATAAATACGATCGGCTTCGCTCATCGCTTGACGAATGTTGTCATCAAGTCGAACAGTTCCATCTTCGTTTTGGTATTTTTGGATAATATTACGAATAACAAATGGCTGCTCGTCAATTTCCTTTAACATGAAGTGAGGGTACGTCCCTTTTTCAATGTCACTCGCATCTAATTCCGCTGTATACGGAGAACGAGTCACTACTGTGCCATCTAACGTCTTAATCGTCACTTCATCACGTCGAACGAGGACTATTTCTTCATCCATAATCTCAACGAATTGATCGGTTACTTGTAGCATCGCCATCGCATCTGATGCAACCACGTTCGCATGATCACTGACACCAATAAGGAGCGGACTCTTATTCTTTCCGACATAAACAACGTCTGCATCCTCTTTGTCTAGCAAAGCAATCGCATAGGATCCTTTTAATAGTGATAATGTCGTACGGAACGCTTCCTCGACTTGTTGATTTTGTGCAACAAAGTGTTCCACGAGATGAACGATCACCTCTGTATCCGTATCACTTTGCAGTTCAACCTCTAAATAGTCTCGCTTAAGCTGTTCATAATTCTCGATCACTCCATTGTGTACAAGGGTAAAACGTGACGTCTCACTCTGATGTGGGTGAGCATTCAACTTGCTCGGTACACCGTGAGTTGCCCAACGTGTATGACCAATTCCTACCGTTCCTTGCGCTGATTGGTCAACCGCATCGCGTAGCGTTGCAATGCGACCCTTTTCCTTATAAACTTGCACACCTTCGTCGTTGCGCAAAGCAATCCCCGCTGAATCATAACCGCGATACTCCAGTTTCTCTAAGCCACGTAATAAGATTTCCTTCGCTTCTTCATTTCCGATATAACCAACAATTCCACACATGTTGTAGCTACCTCCTATTGTGAAGGCAAGCTGCTCTTGAGGGCACACTTGCCCCCACTCTCTTTTTGTTTTTTTAGAAGGCATGTTGCTTCTGATTTTGTCCATAGAGTTACCTCTATGTTTTTTACAGAAGCTTGGCGGCTGTCATGCTACAACCGGAGGGCATCCGCCGAACAATCGATAAACCCTCTCCTCGTCAACTACACATTCCCTCGTGTAGTCCTGGCGCTTTTCGTTCCGAACCTTACGATCCACCTTTCTATTCTTGACTCACGGAACATCATACCTTATTGCCTTCTACACGTCAATAACCAATCAACCAACTTTCCAGATGATCTACAACGACCTTCTTATGTCTTCTTCCATCGATTATTTATCTTCTAAACCACTATTCTCTATAAAAATATGCATAAGCTCACCAATTGGTGCAGCTTATGCATCATAACAAACTATTCGTCTAGTCCAAGCTCTTCTTTTACAACCTCAGCAATTTGATTCACATAGCTTGCGCAAAGCTCTTCTGTCTTTGCTTCTACCATGACCCGAACAAGCGGCTCTGTTCCAGATGGACGAACGAGCACACGACCTTCGCCACCCATTTCTTCTTCTACTTGTTCAATTACTTTACGTACTTCTTCATTGTCCATTAAACCATTCTTATCAGATACTCGAATATTAACGAGCTCTTGTGGGAAGGTTTCCATTTCCCCCGCTAATTCTGACAGCTTTTTTCCAGTTGCTTTCATAATATTCACTAACTGCACAGCCGTCAACAGCCCGTCACCTGTCGTAATATGATCTAAGAAGATAATATGTCCTGATTGCTCACCACCGAGGTTATAGCCACCTTTACGCATTTCCTCCATTACGTAACGATCCCCAACAGCCGTTTGCTTCGCTTCAATTCCGATTTCCTCTAATCCTTTATAGAAGCCAAGATTACTCATCACTGTTGAGACAACCGTACCGTGGTTTAACCAGCCTTGAGCCTTCATATATTTTGCGCATATGTACATAATTTTATCGCCATCAACGATCTGACCTTTTTCATCTACAGCAATAAGGCGATCAGCATCTCCATCAAAGGCAAGACCAATGTGAGCTTCCTTCTCTAAGACAAATTGTGCTAATGCTTCTGGATGAGTTGAACCACAGCCTTCATTAATGTTAATGCCATTTGGGCTTGCTCCCATTGTCGAAAGGTCCGCTTCTAAGTCAGCGAATAAATGCGAGGCTAGTGATGAAGCCGCGCCATTCGCACAATCAAGCGCAACATGAATTCCGGTGAAATCCTCTTGAACCGTTTGCTTTAAGAACTGTAAATATTTCTGGCTTCCTTCAAAATAATCCGTCGTTTGACCGAGACTTCCACCAACAGGGCGAGGCAAGCCATCCTCTTGATCAAGTAAATGTTCAATTTCTTCCTCTTGTTGATCCAAAAGCTTGAAGCCATCTGGTCCAAAGAACTTAATCCCATTATCAGGAACAGGGTTATGTGAAGCAGAGATCATCACTCCTGCACTCGCACTTAGTGCCTTCGTTAAATATGCAACACCAGGAGTCGAAATGACTCCTAAACGCATCACTTCAGCACCAATGGAAAGGAGGCCCGCGACTAGTGCACTTTCCAACATTTCCCCAGAAATACGTGTGTCGCGCCCAATGATCACACGAGGCTTATCCTCTGCTTTTGTTAACACATATCCACCCATACGCCCTAATTTAAAAGCAAGCTCCGGTGTCAACTCACTATTCGCTACACCTCTTACACCATCTGTACCAAAATATTTACCCATTAATTATTCTCTCCTTCAAAAAATCATCACTCAGATTTGAGTTGTATTTGAACTGGAATTGTTTCGTCCATTATCTGAAAACGAATATGCGGTGGTCCATTAATTTGAATGTCAACATCATGCTCACCTCGAGATAATTGACTGACATCAACAAACGCTTGTATATCGTCAGCCGTCATTCTTTCCAATAGATCAGCTGCTCCTTGCGCGATGACCGTCGTCGAAGGTTCGATATCATCCATAAAAGTCACTTCATCCTCATCACTGCCACCGATTAAATCAATCGAAATATTCTCAAACTCCTCGGTTTCCTCTTCAGCAATACTCACTTCGACCGTGGCAATCTCTGGCGAAACACTCTCTACCCCATTTGGTAATGGGATCGTCATCTCAATCGTTTGACTCTCGTCTAAGTCACTTAAATCTAGCTCACCAACACTAATGACGTTAATGTTATCAATGACTTCTAGCGGTCCGTAGATCGTCACCTCTTCAGGTTCAATTTCTAGCTCATCAATACTCATACCTTCAGGCAAATCACCGACTCGAGTGACCCGTGTCGGCACGGTTCGGTTTGGGCTCGTAACTGGCACTGTAATATCGACAACAGCTGGCTCTACTTCTAGATCGAGCTCGTTGCCATTCTCATCATACAATTGGACAGGAGCTGCATCTTCAATCGTTTGATCAGCCTCACTCACATCAATATACGCTCGTGCATGCTTCACTTGGGAAACTTGATCCCTTGCTGCTGTCACTTCGATATTCACAGGAGAAACAATGGGCGTCCCTAAAGAATATCCTTCTACTACGTCATCCTCATTCATAAATTCCACTTGAACAGGCAAGGATACGGTTTGCTTCTCCTGTAATTCCACCCGAACATATTGAGGATCAACCGTAACCGATAAATCACTTGGGAACCCTCTGTGCTCTATACTTACAGTATGAGCCCCTTCACCACGATCTGATACATCAGCAATGACTTCATACGAGCCTCTTGCTAACTGAAATAACGTTATCGATGTTTGCGGACCCTTTAGCGTCACTTGTACATGCTCATGGTAATCGATCAATTCATATACCTCATCATTGTATAAGACAGATAACTCAACCTCTTCCAATGTATACGTTGCTTGATTCGTTGGAAGTAACCCTGCCTGATTTGTCATATCATCTATGTTCACCATTGTAAACAGCATTAACGCAATAAAAAAAGCAATCATTTTGACAAACCAATGATTATTAAATAGCTTATCCATCTTTCTTCCCTCCCCACTGCCAGCGTGAAGCGGTTGTAGGTTTCCCTTCTTCTAATAGTTCCTGTTCTAATAACTCACGCAGTTGCGGTTCATCAATATCGCGATGCAGCTCACCATTTTTCGTCAATGATATTGAACCTGTCTCCTCGGACACAATAATCGTAATACAATCAGTTACTTCACTGACACCTAGTGCCGCACGATGACGTGTACCAAGCTCCTTTGAAATAAATGGATTCTCCGACAATGGTAAGTAACAAGCTGCCGCTAAGATGGAATCTCCTTTTAACACAACAGCTCCGTCATGTAATGGTGTATTCGGAATGAATGTATTAATTAACAATTCGGAAGATAAATGCGCGTTCATTTTTATACCGGTTTCAACGTAGTCATTCATTCCTGTTTCGCGCTCGATGGATATAAGTGCTCCGATACGACGTTTCGCCATATACACTGTAGCCTTCACAATCGCATCAATCGATTGCTTCGTCGCGTCATGCTCCGGAATAATACGACTTGAGAAGAAACGGCCACGCCCCAGTTGCTCAAGCGCACGCCTTAATTCAGGCTGGAAAATAATAATAATCGCTAACAGTCCATAAATAACCGTTTGATTCATAATAAACTCTAGCGTACGCAGACCAAAGAAACGACTCAGGAACCAAACGAGCAAAATGACCGTGATCCCCTTCAATAATTGAACAGCCTTTGTCCCACGTATAAGCATAATTAATTTATAAATTACAAATGTCACAAGTAATATATCTACAATTTGACCAACATAGTTGAGCAAACGAATATCCCCTAATGCAGAAAACACGGCTCGGCCTCCAAACATACGTGAAATCAACTGCTGTCCATTATATCACAAAACGTTCCGACTTCGCCTACTAATTACATTTGCTGTTCTAAATAACATAGATAAGTCTCCACAAGCTACAAAGGGCACTGAAACAGTTTGCTTTTTAACTTTTTCGATACCCTTTAAGCAATGAGCGAAACCACTGCCTATTTTAAGAAGCCTGATACGAGTTGTTTTCTCGTATCAGGCGAGCAACGAGTGAAGCCATTGCTAGTCTAATTTTAACTTTTTCGGTGGCCTCGTTATTGTAGGGTTGCCTTACTTTTCACCATTTGTAATAGCTATAACATCTTTAAAGAACTTCTTCGTATGATACCAAATCCATTCAAGTGCTTGGTCGACCTCATGGATATCACCGGACACATGACCGGCAGAAGCGTAGTACGTTTCACTATTAATGAGTAGAACATTGCCTTGAATTTCACCATCTATTTGCAGCTTTCCATTTTGAATCGTTAAATCTCCTTCTATGACTTCTCCCTCAGGTACAATGACCACACCATTTTCCTGATTTATGGAGAGCTGTGAAGAGCCTCGAACGACTAATTCATTCTCATCGTTCCACATCGTTGATAAGCTCATCGCCATAAGTAAAAAAAACACAGCCGCCGCAACGATGACAGGATGCCTCCGTGTCCACTGCTTCCACTTTGACGTTTGCTTTCGTTCTGGTAACTGGTTCATAACCGCGCTTGTAAAGTTAGACGGCGCTGCAATATGCGAAGAACTTTGGACAAAGGCGATCGTCTTCTTCAACTCTTGAACCCGTCTTCTACACTCTTCACACTCAGCCAAATGCTCATTAAGCCGCTTTCGTTCTTCACTCGTTATTTCTTCATCAAGGTACGCTTGTATCAACTTGTCATATTGCTTTTCGCATGTCATCCAAAGGCCCCCCTTTCTACATGTGGCGCATTCTCTTACGTAACGCCTCTCTCCCTCTATGAACTCTTGTTTTCACAGTGGCAGGCGGCATATCTAATATTTCGCTTATCTCATTTATAGAGAGGTCTTCAATGTACTTCAATATGATAGCGGTTCGGTATTTGATCGGTAATTGATTAATTTCATTCTGAACCCAATCCTGCAGTTCCCTTGTTACGACTTGATCCTCAGGCAGCTCCTCATCTGCAGCTAGCTGTGATTCAAACGTCACGCCATCTGTCCCCTTCACTTCATCCTGCAAGTGAAAGTCTGGCTTCTTTTTCCGCAAGCGATCGATCGATACATTCGTCGCAATTCGAAAAAGCCATGTCGAGAACTTTCTATTTATATCATAGCGATCGATATTTGTATAGGCACGCAAAAATGCTTCTTGAGCGACATCTTGTGCTTCATGAACATTGCCGAGCATGCGATAACAGATTTGATAGACTTTATCTTTATATAGCTCAACAATTTCAGCAAATGCCTCTTGATCGCCTTTTCTCACTTCCCCAATTAATCGTTTAATTGTACTCTCCATCTCTCATATCCCTACCTAAACGGTTCTGACATCATATACGCATCAACCTTCATCAAGGTTTCAATCTTTTTAATAATATCATAAAATAACAGTATTTAGGTTAGGATTTCCTTCTTTTTTCCTGTCATGTTCACTCTATAGCTCTAAAAGGGGTTCTTCTTTCTAATAGAGTAAATTTTTGGAGGGAGGAGAGTATATTTCACCTGAATTCATATTATAAGCAACCTCAATTAACACACCAAATAATTAATTTTTCAGGGAGTATCTCCGAAAATTCGCAGACAACGTAATAATGATTACCTTCGTTTAATTATAGCTCCATCTAATTAACCCCCCTTCAAATGAACTAAGACTACCTTATCGTCTAAATCTCTAAGCATCTGCAGTTAATATGATTCTCTTTTCCCATGATGTTTTCATTAAGTAAAAGACGTTTGATTTAGTAATTGATAGCGCAATAGGAAAATGTTAGTATTTATTGTGATAAGTAAGAATTTGTTACTTAATTTTCGATACTTATAATAAGGAGTGATGTTATGGGTTTTTTTAGTTTAAAAGCAGTTTGTGCTGTATGTGATCAAGAGGCTGGTTTAAACAGATACAGAATAGCAGAAAAAAATTGGATATGCCCGAGTTGCTTTAAAAAAGCAGGCTTGAAAAAAATCGGACAAATGAACAAACCAATTAATAAAATGACCAAAGATGACGTAAACGCTGCTATTGAAGCAAAAATAAAAAATGAAATTGAACTCAGTAATTTTTCCCCTACCAAAAGCATCGGGAGTTTTATGGAATTTGATGACAACAACAAAAAATGGTTAGCGCTTTCTTCTTTTCTGGGAAAAAGAAATAAGTCTACCGTTTATAATTACAGTGATATCATAGACTTTGAATTATTAGAAGATGGAGAATCAGTGGCTCAAGGTGGACTAGGTAAGGCGCTTATAGGTGGAGCTTTATTCGGCGGGACTGGTGCAATAGTCGGTGGAATAACCGGCAAAAGAAAGAATACAAATGTGTGTAACAGCTTAAAACTAAAAATTACTGTTAATGACTTTCATAGTCCAACTGTTTATGTCAATTTTATTGAGTCCTCGACCAAAAGAAACGGATTTATTTTCAAAAATATATATGACAGTGCCCAGGAATGCTTATCAACCTTACAACTTATCTGCGATGGGCAAAAAAACGACAACCATCAAAATGAACACAAAACTTCTGATGCAGATGAACTTATAAAATTTAAACAGTTATTAGATGCAGGGGCAATTAGCCAAGAAGAGTACGACATTAAAAAAAGTGAAATATTAGGAACATAGCCTATTAATGCATGATGTAAATGTTGTTGTAATATAAATCCACCTGCTTCGCTTTTTAACTTGTTAATGAAAGCAGGAAGCTCACCTCTCTTTCATTAACAAAAGACTATCCTGGTTTATTACTAGTGCTCAACAAAAAGGTGTTTAAAAGGATCCGCACTCCTTTTAAACACCTTTTGTTTATTTAAGTGGAGCCTAGCGGGATCGAACCGCTGACCTCCTGCGTGCAAAGCAGGCGCTCTCCCAGCTGAGCTAAGGCCCCGTTATGTAGAAGCGGAAGACGAGATTCGAACTCGCGACCCCCACCTTGGCAAGGTGGTGTTCTACCACTGAACTACTTCCGCATTGTTAAAAATGAGCCATGAAGGACTCGAACCTTCGACCCTCTGATTAAAAGTCAGATGCTCTACCAACTGAGCTAATGGCTCGAAAGGCAATCATCTTGCCTAAAAGATAATCTTGGCTGGGCTAGCAGGATTCGAACCTACGCATGACGGAATCAAAATCCGTTGCCTTACCGCTTGGCGATAGCCCATTAAACAAACATGGTGGAGGGGGACGGATTCGAACCGCCGAACCCGGAGGGAGCGGATTTACAGTCCGCCGCGTTTAGCCACTTCGCTACCCCTCCACTATTATTGTACAATCTGATGGTGGAGGATGACGGGATCGAACCGCCGACCCCCTGCTTGTAAGGCAGGTGCTCTCCCAGCTGAGCTAATCCTCCAATATGTATGGTGACCCGTACGGGATTCGAACCCGTGTTACCGCCGTGAAAGGGCGGTGTCTTAACCGCTTGACCAACGGGCCAGCTTGTACTTTCATACTGACAAAAAATATTATAGCTAAATCGGTCATTGAAGGCAAGAGATTTTTATAAAAAATATGTAAAACCAATATGAATCTTTAAAATTCTTAACCAGCTAAACAAACATAATTTATATCCCCTTCCATTTGTATATTTATACCTATTATCAAACTCATCCTAATAATACTAATTTACCAATTATTATAAATAAAGAACTTTTTTTCCTTAAAAACTTCCTTTCAGTAGAAAATTAGTATAATCTATCATTTACAAAAGAGAAAGGAGAGATTTTTGATGAAAAAATGTTTGTTTGGCTTACTTTTCATTTTTCTAAGTTGCACAATCATTGCTTGTAGTAATGAAGATGCAAGCACCACTGAAAATGCAATTGAGGAAGACGATCATGATCATTCCTCAGAAGAGCGTACACTGGAGGATACTGAACACGAAGAAAATGCTACAGATGTAGAAGCTGCAGCCGAGAGTAATGACATTCCCGAAGAAAATACAGTTGAAAGTGATGAAGGTATATTTACATTACTTAAAATTAATGAAGACATTGAAACACTAGAAGTGGGACCATTGACATTGTACATTTCACACGTTGGGATCACAACTGGTCAACTTAAGGGAGATTTCTCTCAACATATGGGGACTGACTACATTGAAATTATTGACTTTGACTTTAGCATTGTAAACAATTCTGAAGAAACGGTTATCTTCAACACAGATAACGCTACTTTAACAACAAGTACAGATGAACAACTTGAAGTTGATTTAAGAATAAACGAATATTTAGATTCAGGTTCTACGGATGAAGAGTATGCTGGAGGTGAAAGAAAGCATGGATACATCATGTTTTCCCTTGAGAGCTCTTTAGCAGCGGATGTCGAATGGGTACAAATCCATATTGATGCTCCGATGGATGAAGAGAAGAATAAAATAGGCGAAGATATAGAGCTTAGAGTCGAATTTTAATACATAAAGGATTTCTATTATTCATTACGTTTCGAATTTAATTCATGCTTCCGTTATATAGGTGTTTTCCTTAAGTAGATTCTTACTAGAAACAAAAATCTTCTTTAATAAATAAGAATAGCTCCCAATAAAAAACTGATTCATAAAGAGTTGGTTTTTTATTGGGAGCTTTTTTCTATCTAAATTCCTCAATCAAACAACTGCCCCCACGTTTGTTGGCCTACAATCCCATCCACTTGAATACGTTGTGATTGTTGGTACATCCTTACAGCAGAACGTGTCCTATTACCATAGATTCCATCAATAGAACCAGGATCAAATCCAAGAACTTTAATACGACCTTGCACATATCGAACATCGTCTCCTCTCAATAGAGGAGATCCTACACGTAATAATCTTCGGTAATGAATCGCTTGGTGATACTTAACATATGGTGCATTGGCCGAGCACCAATCAAGGCTGCCTATATGAAATAATTGTCCTTGCTTGGCGTAAACCTTAACAATCATTCCCCGGGTTAATTGTCCAGTTACCGTCGATGTAAACGATGGCTCTTTACGTCTATTTAATGTTGATGATAGAACTTCAACGAATCCATTAATTTTCTTACTTCCTTTAACGTCAGCTTCAGATAAGTTAAAATTGATCACTTGACCGACACGTAATTGAGTAGGGTCCACATCAGGATTCGCACGTCTGAGATCGTCTACTGTCACACCAGCAGCACTTTCTTTATGTGCAATACTCCAATAAGTATCACCCTCTTGAATCATATAGGTTGATGGTACCTCATTTTTGGGGAAAGTGGATATGTTTGTTGTAATATTAATAACGTTTTGATAATCAAATCGACAGCACTGTTTCCATGAATACCCTGGGAATTCGTGGTGAGATTTATCTACCTGTCCAATCTTATCATCCACAAGTGCTTGCTGTAATTCTGCAATAGACATGATCGTATAATCGTCTAACTCTTCTGTTCGGTAGTCACCAGCCACACAAATGCCCAATGCAAATTGATTACTATTACCGACGTGATACGTACGGCGATCAATGTCGTGACAATACACAATACGAGCACGCCTCCCGTTAGACGTAGCAACGACATTTTGTGGTTCAATCACAAATGTATAGCCAACGCCTGGCCATCTTAATGACTCTACGTGATATCTCGCAAAACCAGCAGCTGTAGAGCCTGCTAAATCCTTTTTCGTTAACGAATGATGCCATGCACGATCGGTAATGACACGTGTCCGTTTAGAGTATAGTCCCTTTCTCGGTAGTGTCTTTCGTTGATCGGATAGTTGAGGAAGTCTTTCAAATTGATAGGCCATTATGCAACCTCACCTTTTTTTACTTTTTCAATGGCCATCTTTTGCTCATGTCCTTTTTTTGTAATGTAGTTATTCTTCCATGCAGCATAAACAGCTAATACAGCAATCGCTAAACTCGCTACTGCCTCAGTAACATCCTCTGGAACATGAATTCCAAAGTAGGCTAGCAATGCCGCGATTAGGCCGAAAAAACGCGTAACACTTCCAGAATCAAACATCATCATTGATCCCCCCCTTTTAAATGATCAATTCTCCTATGTGCTTGCTTTGTCGACTCCTCTACCCTCGTTATCCGTTCACCCATTTGTGCCATTTGCTTCTCATTTGCCCTAAGATCAATCTTGATATCATCCACTCCTCTACGAATATAGCCTAGCTCTGCTTTAACCTCCGCATTTTCCTGACTGTCCGTTTTCACCTCTTTTATATGAGTTAGTTGGTAAGCTAGATAACTGATGACTAATCCAGCAATCGCAACTAATACTCCTAGTTCGATTGACACTTTCCCACCTCATTTTTAAAAGGAGCTAACATTGACTCATGTTAGCTCCCTCTTTTAACCAAAATAAAAAAACGCGCAGCGTCTTTTATTAAAAGCGTCGTGTGCAGTCGTCACAATGGGTTGAAGTTATTCTGAAAGTGGGGTTCGTTCAGAATAACGTGTAACGAACGGAGCCGACGCACATCACTGAGTCTGCTTTCGTCTTCTTAATCCTCCACAGTACGTCTAAGATTTTATACTTACTTCTCTTTTAAAAAAGTCTACATCTTCTGGTTCAACCTCGGTATCCTCTTCTTCCCGTCAACCTTTATTCAGCACTCTCCTTTTTTTCAACATTTTCAAATGATTCGACTAATAAAAAATGAGCCTCCGCATCTTTATCGGAAAGCTCTTCGTTATAATCATTTACAATCTCTTCAACTGTCTTCAAAGCCGTTTCTAAGTTCTTATCACCTACTGTGAAATACTCTTGATACAATTCCTCTTGTTGCTGTTTGAACTCTCTCTTGTCTTTGTCCTCTTTAATCTTGAAACCACCTCCTTGGGCCTGTACTAATTCACCTTGATCATCAATTTCAGCGAAGGCCTTTAATAATTCAAGCTCTTCTTCAGCTAGCTTCTTATTCTGTTCTTCGAGCACCTTTACTACTCGCATACGATGCACTGATTCCTTTCCCTTTAATGACAAATTCTTCAAAAAATCTGCTGTCATTTTCAAATCTTTGTATTGTAAATTCATCATGCTATCTTCTCCTCTAATTTTTTAATTTTTGTTTTTAGATATTGATTTTCTAGTTTCAGTTTACCAATTTCACCTTTAAGTTCGTTAATGTTAGGAATTAATAAAGTCCAGGCCCGATCACTATAGTTTTCGATTTCACCCTTATCGTAAACTGCAAACTCACTTAAACCTATTTCACTAAATTCATCTGCAATTAATCCATAATAACGTTTAAGACCTTCGGTAGACCCACCGTTATTTCTTATTTCACCCTTGTCATACCAACTCTTAATATTTAAGTCTAAAATTTTCCTGTATTCCAAATCAGCGGCTACTTCAATTTCTTGTTTATATTTTCTAGCTGAAGTAGATCGAGCCAACCTTCCTGTACCAGAAAATATATGCAAATTGACTGAATTTGAAGTGGTGTTTTCATAAGCGCTTGGTATGCGTAAGGCACCACTAACATCAACTCGACCATTAGATGCAACTTCAAAATTAACGTTACCACCTGCATAAATCCTAAAATTACCAATATCTGTCTGTCTAATATAGTTATTTTGATCAAACTTCCACTGCACACTATTAGCATAAGGTTCAATACGTATGCTGTGATCTTGTGATCCAATTCGTAGTTCGTCATATATTCTCGTAAAGTTGTGAGCAATTCTCATCTTTGTTGAATAGGTACTACTGGAGGTGCGATGTCTAAAATACGTACTAGCATTTGTTCTTCTTCCAAAGCCGCCATACCATATATCAATGTCATTGCTCGTATCTGACTGATCTAAAATAATAGCTGGTTGGTCATGACTTGTAAACCTACCTTCCGAAACCTGTCGCCTGTTAGCAAAGAGTCTTAAAGTCGCTCCAGCATTTAAATTATTGTATGGCCCTGAAATAGTCGTCACGCTATCAACAAAATCTGTACGAAGAATGGCACGATATAAACCACCTTTTTCAAAACCAATATTTAAGATGTCATTATCTACTATAATACCTAACCCTTTTTTATTAGGATTGCTAGTATCTGATATAGGAATAATACGACCTAAAGAATCATTAATACGATTATAAAACTCTAGACTAAATTGGCCAAATCTCATGGCCAACTGATTATTATAATAACTTTCAATTAACCCTTGAGCCAGTTCTAACCTACGACCAGATGACTGTTGTGTAATCTTACCACCTGTAACATCACCTAAATTAGCAGAGACAGCCGCTAAATTTGCCACATTCAAATGATCAGCTGTAATCGTTCCAGCTGTAATACGATTACCGTTTAACGTGTTTGCTTGGATTCGGTTCCCGTGCATCGTGCCTGTTGTCACTTTCGCAGCTGATAAATTCTCAATATGTGAATTTTTAATTACCCCATTATTAATAAGAGTAAGGCCATCTAAATGAATAAGACTTCCTTTTATTCGTACACCTTCACTAGATAAATTAAGTGCACTAACCACACCGTTCACATCAACCTTTGCCGATATTTCATTAGAATGGATCGTTAATGTCGATTCTGCTTGCGTCAAACGATTCGAAAGGGAGTTAACCTCTGTTTTAGTAGCGCGTAGTTCGATTTGATCAGATAGCTGTGTGATAGAAGATTCTGCTTGCTCCACTCTAGTTTCGACTCTTTTTGTCGTACTATCTACATTTTCAAAGCTTTGAAACTCTTGTATATCGCTAACATGAGATGGCTCGACCCATAACAATTTTTCACCACTTGAGCCAATTTGACCGTAAAAGTTAATTCCATGAGTCCATGCATGAAATTGATTAGTAGGCTCGTGTCTTAAGGCGATATATTCATCGCCGTTATAAATACACGTAACGAGTGACCATCTATTTATCGTTTGAACTTCCATTAACTCAATAAAACCTGTACCTCTTGTTCCATCACTACTATTATTAAAAACAATGTCAATTTTCCCAGCACTCATATATCCACTTACACGCTTACCACTTAAAGTACCTAAGACGTAATTATGTTCTCCACTTAAATTAGAGCGACACAGAAGAATGAAATAATCAGTTGATGCTTCTTGTGTCCCATGTACTTTGTATTCTTCTACCATACGATCATTTATCTCATCGACTGCATAATCGAAAGCAGTAGTCGTTACCCGTTGTTGGATCCTATCGGCGTTTTGCACAATTTCGCTTTCTGCTGAATCTAAACGACTAATGATATTATTTTGGTCTGTCGTATACTCAATTAAAGTCACTCGCTGCTCAATCAACCCTGCTTGGACTGTAATCGCACTTTCTGCATCAGACACCCTTCCCTCTATCGTCTCTACCTCTGATTTTGTCGCACGAAGTTGGATTTCCTCGGCATTTAGGTTAATCCAAGTTTCATGGGCTGTTAAGGTCGTACCTATACTTTGTAAATCACCATCAATTTCCTCCATCTTATTGTCATACTCAAGCTGTTTTACTCGAAGCCGTATGTCTGTTTGACTTTGTGATATGTGTGAGTCGTTACTATCGAGCCTTGTAATAATTCCTTGTTGATCTGTTTCGTACTCCGTTACACTTACGGCATTTTCAAACTGATCATCTATCTCTTTTTTAGTATAAACTGTGCCAACATTTACTTTGTCAGCCAATTGCCCGTTTACAAATGTCAGATCAGCCTTTCCATCCAACAAACCCTCTACCTCAGTCATATTAGCCTTGTCTGACAACCAATTAAGCATGTCGGCTTCATCCGCCTTGGACTGTAGATCATCGATCATTTGTTGTCTCTGATCATCATATGTGTCTTGATCTACTTTTAGCTGCAGCTTTCCATCGACATATTCAAGGCCTGCCTTTTTAGCGATTTCTTGCATAAGCTCTTGACGCTTCTCTTCGATCTCAACATCGGTGTATTGCTTCGCCTCCTGATGAATCGTCTCTTTTGCCACTTCACTAATCTGGTCAAAGTCAACTCCATTTTCTCCGATAATCCGACTAATCTCATTAAGCTCCCTTAAACGAGCTGCCATATCTTCACCAAATAATAGATCATCCGTTATGACTCTGACCGTAGACGCTGTTACTTCATCCGTAAAATCAGAAGCTGTGCCGTGTGTATTCACTGCTCGTATACGGTAGTACCACTGTTGATCCGTCTCTACATTATGAGCAAATGCACCGACTTTTCCTCGCCATAACAAATGCTGACGATCAGGTACAAAATCTTTAACCTGGCTACCATACACCTCGTAGTAATGTACGTACACCTCATTAGAATAATCCCAATAAAGTTGAATGACCTGAAAACCACCTTCTGCCCTCGCATTAGCCGGTGTTTGTGGCTTAATATTAGGGTAACGCTCATTCGTAATGGGCTTCGCTTCTGAATCCCACCTTCCACGGTTTCGATCAATATCCGCTTCGATTCTGTCAATTCGATCATCTTCCTCATGAACAGACAGAAATTGTCCCATCTCCACCATCGCCGTTCCCTCTATATCGATAAGGTCATATTCAACAGCAATAATGCGTGTTTGTATTTCAATAGGCTTGCTAAACTGTCGATCAATGGCTCTAGCTGTATCACCAAGACTTACTTTTTCATGATCATAACCAGCCATATGTTCAAGTAAATGAACAGACAAACGATAATGGACTTCAGGTACACTTACTTTCGGAAGGTGCTCCCACGTTTTTTGTAAAAGTAACTCTGGATCTTCGATGTCTTGATCCTGCCAAATTCCCTCTCGATGCAATAGCTCTCCGTCGTATTGTCGACCATACTTCTGTAATGCTTGTGGATCACCCACCCAAGCTTGTCCTAGTGGTTTATTAGTTGGATCTCCGCTTGCCGTATTCCATTCAACATTTGTAAAATCAAGATACTGAGTATCACCTCCTTCATCACCCTCTGAAGACAAAGAGGCACCTTGCCCGTACAATGCAGTAACCGGATACGATAAAATGGTCCGTTGTATTTCAGTAATATCATGATCAATCTCAAAGCGCTTGCCGTTATCTGCACCAAGCCTCTTCAAAAGCTTGACGTGACGAGCAGCAATATGATTTTGCTCGTCAAATACAACAACGTCCTTTATATCACCTCCCCATACTTCAAGAACATTCCAAACCGCAACCGCTGATGAAATGTAATGAAACTGAGTCGACCCTTGACCAAACTCCCCTTCAACAACACCAGTCCACCGCGTTCCGACAAGAGCTGCATCTAGCGCAACCTGCGCCAACTGATTAACAATGTTTTGCTCTACGACAATATGCTCTTGTAACTCTTCCGCAAATGCTGGCATACAAATAGCTGTCGTTTGTGGGCCATCTTCATCATCCAATTCATCTAACTCTTTAATAATAAATAAACGAAGGTCGCCTTCCTTATCACGAAAGACAACCTGATTTTCTTCTACAATATACGACGCTTCTTCTGTATTTGCTTCAACAGTAAATGAGAAGGGCTGATTTGAAATACGATTCAGCTCTTCTCGAAATGGCGCTTCTATTAGTCCCGTTTCTTCAGTGATCACCGTTAACAAACGATCATCCTGATCTAGAATGTATATTTCAGCCAATTAGAGCTCCTCCTTTCTATACTTAGATTCATTTTAATAAAATCGCTCTGTATACATGACGGTTGTTGGTTGGTTCGTTCTTAACGTATTTTCTCCTGGCTTAAGCCAAAACCAGTTTGACTGTAACGATAGGGCAACTGCTAAATTCTCACCATTTAACCGAATTCCTCGTTTTGTGTAGTCTATTTCTAATACGTCATTTTCTATAAATCCGTAATTTAAACGAAGCATGCCACCCTGATCATTTTCAAAAGTAAAACTAGACTCAGCATTCGTAAAGACTGTCCGACTTTTCCACGGCACTTCGATCTGACCTGTAATAGGGAAGCTTGTAAATGTTGAATGAATGTCGATTTGCTTATCCTCACCAAATCGACAAGCGATTGGCAAATAGAAACGAATATGTCCCTTGGCAAACGTATAATTCTCCTCCAGCTCCATATCGTGATACAAAGCAAGATAATAGCGTTGTGGTGAATCTTTAAATAGTAGCTTTTTGGGTTGGTCATGAACTAACCAAGTAGACAATTCCTCTTTTCTTTCCTCAATTCTCTTATTCCCTGTTATTGTAATCGGAACCGTTAATTCGGCACTAGTAAAGCTCTTTTTCCTCACCCGATCACCACCGGTTAACTTAGGGGTTGTTAAGAATTCAACAGGAGGTGTTGGAGGTCGAAATAGCTCGTTTGTCACGCGAATGTATTCTTTTTCAATTCCATTAAAGATCACACAAAAGCCCCCTTTTGACTTGGTACTCGCTGCTGTCTCGATTTATTTCTTTCTTGTAATTCCGTTACTATTTTCCACTGCATCATACCTACTTTTCTATTGTCTAAATAAACATCACTTTGCTTTTCCGCAATTCTTTCTAGTAACCTTTCTACATGATCCATATTTAAAGTACTTCCATTGCTTTGATTGATAATGCTTGTATTATTAGATAGGCCTTGTCTCATGTTAGGAATTGCATGTTCTACTTGAAAAATTTCTGGCTTCATCCATTCGGCAGCCTCATCTGATTTTTTGAGCACATTTCTTTTTTCTTTATCAATTCCAATTTCAAAGCCTTTCATTAGATTGACACCAATTTGATCTCTCATCCACCTCGATGGAGAACGAATATTAAAGAAGCTCTTAAAACCATCCTTGATGCTGTTACCTATATTTTTCACGGAATCCCAAACAGCACTCCCCATGGATGAAATACCATTTATTAACCCACTTATAATTTCCTTGCCTGTGTCAGATAGGTTAATAGCTTCAAAAAATTTAATGAAATTCTGAATTATATTTTCTGCCGTCTCTTTTATTGCTTCCCAAGCGCCTTCCCAATCGCCCTTAATTAACGCCATTACTGTCTTTATAATACCCATGACAAGGTCAATCCCATTTTGCACGTTTGTTCGAATCATAGCCCAAGCTACAGTAAGCACCATGCTAATGACATTCCAAATATCTTCCCAGTAAATATTTATAAAATCTAATACATTTTTAATGGCTGTCCAAAGCAAATAAATATACACACCTATCCGACTAATTATAGCACCCCAAATAAACTCAATAATTGTCATAATCGTCTCACCATGCTTATCCCAAGTATCTTCGATGATACCTATAATGCCAGTCACAATCATAACAATCGTCTCACCTATCGTTTCGATGACCGTTTCAATAAACCCCCAAACTAAACCAACATAGTACATGACCTCCTCACCATGGACTTCCCAAAGTTCTCTAATCGTTTCTAAGATGGTTCCAACAAAATCGGACAACCACTCCATTACAACCGTTACGATATTTTGAATAAATTCTAATGCAACAGCAATATATTCCTGTATTTCTAACCAAATACGATCAACTTGCTCTTTAAACCATTCATTGTTGTTATAGAGGTAAATAAATGCCAGCACTAATGCGGTTATAGCTGCTATCACCCAAAACCAAGGGCTAGCAATCATCGTTTTCCCAAAACTGTCCCATACATTTTTGACACGATCTACTATATCTTTTAATGAATCCAATGCTGTAATGGTTTTGTTGAATTCTGTAATAAAAGTAGTGAATGCTCCTATCGCTTTAATAGTAGCGTCAAATCCAAATACAATTCCTTTGATTGCTTCTTCCAACCAGTTTAAAGACGTAGCAGCATTTTCACTATTTACTGTAATCGCTTCAATTGATTTTATAACATCAATTGAAATAGAGTCATATTCTAAACTCTCCACTACACTTTCAGCATCTAGAGTAATATGAATACCTATTTTTCCATTTGCCAATTACCTCACCTGCCTTTCAAAAATCATATAAAAATAACCACTCGGTCGTGAGTGGTTTTAATTTACTTTTTATTTACCGTTAATGGTTAATATAAAGCGATACGGATATCATTCTTTTAATTGATACACTTTTTTAGCTTTATTGATTTGTTCTCGTTGTTTTGCACTTCCTTTTCCCGTTGGCAATTCCATCGTTCGTATATTTACTACTTCTTTAAAACGTGTGTCTCCTTTTAAGCCATCAAGTAACGCTAAAAACTTACGCCAATCCAATTTCCCTTGTTCCTCGATTAAATCAATCCCATAGTCCTGCATAAACGAAGCATAAATAAATGCAGCATCTTGTTTAATGGAATAAGGCTGCTTTCCTTCGTTTCCTGCTATTGGCATAGGGTTCCCTTGAATATCTACAGCTGGCTGTGTCGATTTTTCGCTTGCAATTAATCCATAATGAATTTTTTGTAAAATACTCCACTTCGTTTGAATGTCGTATTTAAGCTCACACCCTATTAGCATTCTTAAAGCCGCTTCAACCTGTAGTACATCATGAATGTCATCATCATTTAGCAAATCATAATAACGTAATATATTATCAAAAGACATGTCCACTTGATAAATAGTACCGTCTATCTCAATCTTAGTTTCCAATGGATAAAAAAGGGTAAACACAATCTATCACCTATGATTTTTTCATATATTTTTTGAGCTTTGCCTTTTGGGATTGATCGACTCCAAAATGAGATAATTCTTCTGTTAACGAATTGGCCAAATCCATAAAATACTTAGATAATAAATGGATAGATGCTGTTTGTTCATATAGCTTGTCAAAAGCTCCATCACCTAGGATAATGTCATAGCTTTTCTTGAGAACTTCTTTCGTTTGTTCAAAATCTGCTTCATAATTACTGTCCTTTGCCTTCATAGCTTCTATTTCATCTAATAAATTTTTGTGAGCATCTCGTAATCTTAACGAAGATTCATCAGATGCATCCACCGTAAATTCTAACTTTCCAATGACAACAGGGATCTCTGTTTTCTGTGTCTCAATTTTAATAGCCATCCTATCACTCCTCACTTGATATAGGAAGGGGGATTCCCCTCCCTTTACTTATTCCTCTTCTTCCTCTAATCCCCCATCATGCTCTGGAGGTTCATCAGGGCGTAGCTGTAATGGTTGGCTTACGGTCAAATCCAATCGTGCAGCTAAAGGTAGCAAACTCGGTCGCTTCTCCACCACTTGTAATCGGTACGGTCACCGTAGCTGGACCTTCAATTTCCGTCCCATCTGAATCGACTTTCTTAAACATAATTTTGCGGCCTTCTCCCACTTCACGCTTAATACTATTAATAAAAGCCATCGCAGGGTCATCCTTGTCAAACATCCCTTCAAATGAGTACTGTTCAAGACGAGCTGTGACATCCGTTGTTGGATTGCCATCCCCATCATAATAGCCTGTAGCCTCACTCGTTTCATCTGTATCATCGGTAACAGATGAAATCCACTTTGCCAGCTGCATGTATTCTGGCTCCTCACCATTTGATGGCATAGAAGCCACAAAATATCCTGTTAATGCGTTCTTTTGTCTAGTCATTATTTACCACTCCTCTAATGTATAAATCGGCACTAAATTGTGCCCCAAAAATATAATATTGATCTGCTTGTACAATCTTCTTAGGATCTTCTGTTATTGTTATCTTCTTAAAATCATACGAATCACTATTTGAAGCACCTTCTGTTTTCAGTAAATCATTTACTATTTGTAGTAACGTTCGATATGCTTCAAACTGTACATCATGTCTGACTAACACTTGAAATAGGAAAACTTTCTCTTTTGACCCATCATAATAATGACGATACTCATTTGTAGACATTCCCATGACTGCAATGCTATTTTCTTCGAGAAGAATAGGTGATACGACAGGTAAATCATAGCTCTGTTCATTTAATACATCTAAGACCAGTTTCTCTACATTCATCTTAAGCACCTTCTTCCCTACGTTGGATAACAGGGCTTACTTTAACCGCCTCTTCTACTGCACGATTGAAAGCTATTTGAAACTCATCGATATGTCTCTCAATCTTTTTGACATCCTGATCTAACAAAAAGTCTACAAATGTAATAGGTAGCTTTCTTTCGTTTAATAGATAAATTGTTTTAAGCTTTCGTTCGGTTTGTTTTAAAATCTCTTCTAAAGTAGACATGTCCTTTTCAGCTTTTTCGCGTATCGCTTTCTCTCTGGCTTCCATAGAAACTTGGGCAGCTTGTATAGCATCTGATCTTTCTTTATAAAGCTTTTGCTTATATTCCTCTTCCCATTTTGCTTTAGCCGTTTGTAGAGCCATCGTTACGCGTTTATCTCCTTCAGACTGGAGTGCCTTGCGATATTCTTCAATCGTCTTTGGAAGTGTACATTGCCACT
This sequence comes from Halalkalibacter sp. AB-rgal2, assembly GCF_041821005.1. Taxonomy (NCBI): domain Bacteria; kingdom Bacillati; phylum Bacillota; class Bacilli; order Caryophanales; family Bacillaceae; genus Halalkalibacter; species Halalkalibacter sp. AB-rgal2. Next base: position 985 of record NZ_JBGUAV010000033.1, on the reverse strand, counting down.
TCTCTCTCTTTCTACTTACATTAGCATCGCTATCTTGAAGATGCATGATCATAGGATGCTGATTCTTAAACGAAACATTCATGCTCAGTTCCTCCTTTTTGCCCCTAGAAGTAACACCGCCTACTAGTTGCAAGTTCATTTTGTTTTTTTATGAAAACTTAACTTACTATCATCTTAATCGTTTTTTCACGTTATGCTCTGCCTTCATTCTGCCAAATGTCTGCCATCATAGCTGTAAGATAAATGCTAGCTTATGAATAGCTTTGCTTTTTATGCGATAATACTGCCTCTCACTTAAGCTGAGCTCATTATATACTTGATAGTCAAAGGTATCTCCTTCTGTTAGATATCTTTGAATAATAATGGCTCTTTCTTGTTCCGGTAGTTTATTAATGGCTTTTCTCATCCACTCGATATATTCACCATATTGCTTTCTCTTTTCAATATTTTCGATTGCTGCATGCTCTGTGCTTGAATAGAATTCATTTGTTTTAGTTGGTGGAATTAAAGAGAAGGATTGTGTTACTTTTGGTGTCACGTCTTCATCCAACAATAAGACGTATAATTGATACTTTTCTAGCGCCGCTTCCACGGCCTCCTTAACCTTGTTTCGATTTGCTTGTGTGAATGGCTTTGTCATATGGCTACAGCTCCTTTATTTTTACTTATTTCAGAAATTTTCAAGTACAAAAAAGGACACTAAAGGATATGGTTAGACCATCATCCATTAGTGTCCTCCAGCTGACTGGTAGAACGGTTATTCCGTAATCCTTAAAAATCCTCTCCTTCATCAAATTTAACTCGTTTCACTTTATTCTGATGTGTAACAATACTCGTTACACCAAAGGCAGGTAGCTCCGTAGTTTTCACACGTCCATCTGAAACCATTACAACAAAAGGCATATCATCGTTTCCTATTTCAATTTCTATCTTTCCAGATGTAGGATTGGCATTTATATGTTTAAGTCGCATCCTCTTCTCCTTT
>NZ_JBGUAV010000032.1:0-51701 GCF_041821005.1 Halalkalibacter sp. AB-rgal2 | reverse complement strand
TTTTTTCGGATCTGCTATATACAGTCCGAACCTCAACTCATCGGAACGAATCATTAAGTTATTTTCTTCAAGGAACTTAATGCAATCATTCAATGTTTTTTCGACCGTTTGAAGCGCTTGAGCCTCCTTTAAATGTTTTAATGCTATTTTGCCTATTTCGGTATCCGATACACGAAGATAACCAAGCATATTTGTAGCCATTATGACATCATAGCCATTTGGTTGCTTTGCCTTTAATGGAACATTGATCGTGTTCCACATTTCTTCAAAGGGCTTCATCATTGAGTACCGATAAAAATATTCCCTATCACTTTCCATGGAAAACAATGCTTCATATTGTTCAATTGTGTCTTCTATTATAAATTTCATAACTACCACCTTTTTCAATTTTATTCATTTAGCAAATGTGTCTTATTTACAAGTATGGTCGTATCATGAGCATATACATACTCCAATACGTTCACATCCATCTTTTTCGCCTTTCATTTATGACTATAAAGTATTACGTAGCGTAAAAGTCAATGGAGTGAGTTGTGATTTTTTTTGTAACGTGAGTTCCTTAGTTTATTGAGCAAGGACAGAGGAAATAGTAAAGTATTTATTAATGCTAAGGGGTTTGAAATATATGTAAATCTTAAATGAATGGATTTTTTGTTTGTATTTGGACACCTTAAAAATGGTGGAAAAATTCAAATCGAGGTGAAATCGCTAATGGCATCAAGACGTCATCAATTATTTAACCTAATGATAATCATACTTCCATGGCTATCGTTACTATTTATAGGTAAACGTACGATTAAAAGATATTCATTAGCGAGTATTATAATAGGGATATTAGAGGTTATAAATCATATTATTGGCCACCAACGAAAATGGTGGAGTTTTATGAAAAGCCAAAATCATTTATTAGGGATGAGTTCCCTTTTGATCTAGGTCCCTACTTCCCCGTTACTTAAACTTTCATATGGGAATTTCAAAAAGTTTATATTAGTTAATGCTCTTGCGAATGGAATGTTTGCATTTTTCGGTATTCCTTTACTTGAAAAATTAAAGATTCTTCGTTTAAATCGGATAAGTTACTTTCAATTCTTTTTATATATTCACTACAAGGCGTATTTATTGTATGGAGTGCAATATTTGTTAGAAGAAAAATATAAGAAATAAGTCAGGACTGTCGGTTATGCGCAAATGAATGTTATTCTGAGGAAGCTACATTTTGGAGGGAGTTATATTGAGCCAAGGAAAACAAATTAGACTCACATCAGGAGAGATTGCCCAACTTTGGGCTCAATACATGAGTGATAGTGCAAGTATCTGCATGCTCACTTATTTTTTAGAAAAGGCTGAAGATACTGATATTAAGTCTGTCATTGCTTATTCCTTAAAGTTGTCACAGTCTCATATTAAAAAAATAACTTCCATTTTTACTGCGGAGAAACATGAAATACCGCATGGTTTTAAGATAGAGGAGGATGTGGATATACATGCTCCTAGATTGTACTCTGATAGCTATGTATTAAATTTTATTCATCAGATGTCCATGATTGGACTTACTACTTATTCGGGAAGTTTATCATCTTCTGTAAGAGCAGATATAACAGACTACTACAGCAAATGTCTTTCAGAGACCATGCAATTAAATAAAATGACAAAGAATGTATTATTGTCAAATGGTCTATTCATAAGATCACCTTACTTACCTAATCTAGAAGAAAGTAAATTTGTTAGCAAGCAAGGATTTTTATGGGATGTATTTGGTGACAAAAGATCATTAGTGGCATCAGAGGTAGCAAATGTATTTGCTAATTTCCAGAGAAATGCATTGGGAGTAGCTACCCTTATTGGATTTTCTCAGGTGTCACAGGGGAAAGATGTCAAGAAATTCTTTATAAGAGGAATAGAAATTGGAAAAAAGCACACTAAATTATTCGGGGGGAAATTGGAGGAAAGTAATCTCCCCGTTCCTACTTCATGGGCAGCAGAAATAACAAACAGTACGACTTATACATTTTCGGATAAACTTATGATGTTTTATACATCTACTTTGATAGCTTTAAGTGTTGGTTACTATGGTACAGGTATTTCTCAAAGTCCAAGAGTAGATTTAGGTGTTATGTATAACCGATTATCTTTAGAAATTCAATTATACTCTGAGGATGGGGCTAATATTATGATAAAAAATAAATGGTTAGAACAACCTCCGATGGCACTAAATAGAGAGGAATTAATAAAAAATAAATAAAATTGGAGTATGTATTTAATAAGAATTTCTGAGCATGGATAAAAGATTAGGTTGGAAAAACATATACATTGTAAAAAAATATGCGATTGATCAATATTTCTTGAAGACTGGGATATCCTATCATTGTACTGAATTGGAGTGATCTAAATTTGAATTTAAATTTCGTTAGGAGGATATCAACAATGGGAATTTTAAGTGGAAATCCGCAAGAAGAACCGATGCATTACGGTGAGGTATTTGGCACATGGACCTTTTTACATGGCGCTAAAACGGCATTAATCTCTCACCAAACATTATTGAATCATGCAGGTGACGAGGATTTAAAAAAGCTTCTAATAAGTATGATGGAAAATGCGAACCAAGAAATTGAGCAATTAGAAAAGCTATTAAAAGAGAACGAAGTCGCATTACCACCTACTGCACCAGAACGTCCGAAAGCCGATTTAGAATCAATACCGGTAGGAGCGAAATTCAATGATCCTGAAATTGCTGCAATGTTAACTGCCGATATTGGAGCGGGTCTTATTTCTTGTAGTAAAAATATGGCACAGGGAATAAGAGAAGATATCATTATGATGTTTGGTCAGTTTCACACACAAAAAGCAACACTTGGTGGAAAGCTATTACGCTTGACAAAAGAAAAGGGCTGGTTAGTACCACCACCATTACATTTAAGTCAAACTGAATAGATGAATGCTGGGACAAAACCCTCTGAAATGAAATCCGGTGAAATTTTACGACAAGTAAAATCTCACCGGATTTTATTCTCTTGAGATTCACCGCAAATATCGTGGTAGCAGCTTGAATTTGCATACCAAACAGAACCGAGGATGATACAATTTTTAACCCGTGTCTATTTTTTAATTCGCTATTTTTTGCTTCTATTTTATAACGTGACTTTGCCATGTCTTTAAACTCTTCTGTTTGTTCCCGGGAGCGAGGGCAAAGCTCCCTTTCAAGTCCGAAGTAAACGAGCCCTTTTTCAGTGGCCTCGAAGTATCGCTTACTGAATGTGACATCCAGTTAAATACCTACTCGAATGAATACTAGGAAAAATTTGTACAACGACTAAAAACTATCCCATTTTAGTGTTATCATAAATGGAGATTATGTAAAGAAAGGGGAAAACGTTGAAAAAAAGTTATTTGCTATCTACTATACTATTGATTATGCTCATAGGATGCCAAAGTTCACCGACGGAGCAACCTGCAGTTGAAGAAGAACAACAAGCGCAGTCTTCGGACGAGGGAAATGATGGAACTGAACAATCAGTACGAGATGAACAAAATAGTGAAATGGTGATCACTGTTGAGGAGATTCAACAGATTATAGAAAATGGAGACACATCATTTGAAACGCAAAGTCCACTAGTTGGGGTTGGAGATACATATGAAGCCTTTGTCGATTTCTTCGGTGAGCCGGATGAGGGGGCTGGTATCTATTACTTATTTTTAAATAGTTACATGCCATTGCTTGTGAATGAGGTAAATGATGTGATGCAAGTTGTAGGTGTTCACTTGATTTTTGAGAAAACAGATTATCCGGCGCGAACTCTTGAGGAGACAATGGAAGAAATCGCTGCCTTCATTCCAACAGATGCCGAGGAGATCGACTTTTATGAACTTCCAAATGGACATGGCGTTGAATATTATTATGAAAGTAACTATATTGCCGATGTTTTTCGTGATCACATCTTTGAATTGGAGGAGCCAGGCGGCTTTTCCGTGCAAGCCACCTATGCTTCTGGTTCGCAAAAGGAGCTGTTTAGAGAAGTTGTTGTGACCGTTGGATATAAGGAAGATCCTGAGGGGGAAGAGGATCGTTAATTCAAGGCTGTGTTGTGCCTCTTTTTGGGGTTAGGTGTGTAAGTATTCGTGTTCATGGGAATGGTCATGTTTTCGTTAGTGAGTATAATAGGAATTACGTTACAGTAGACAGGCCTTTTTGGATATGAAAGATCACACATGATTGTCTCTCCCCATACAAATACTATGATTATCGACAAGAATAAGGTGGATTGATGAAATGAGACTTAGATTCGGCTATGTGTCAACAGCACTATCTCTGTGGGAGGCATCTCCCTCTCGAACGTTAACCTTTACAAAGTGGTCTAAGATGGAACGAGATCAGCGGAGGGAGAAGCTACTTCATGTGACAAGGCATAATTTGCAGGCAACGATTCGAATGCTGCATTATAATATTGCTCACGGTATTGAGCTGTATCGCATGTCTTCTTCACTCGTGCCACTCGCAACTCATCCGGAGGTGAAGTGGGATTATGTTACTCCCTTTCAAGATTTATTTCAAGAGATCGGTGAACTTGTCCAGCGCTACTATTTGCGAGTGAGCTTTCATCCAAATCAATTTACGCTCTTTACGAGTCCTGAGGAGCATGTGACGATTAATGCGATTCGTGATATGACGTATCACTATGATATGTTGGAAGCGATGGGTTTACATAAGGATGCTAGAATCAATATTCATGTAGGTGGTGCATATGGAAATAAAATAGAGGCACTCGCGCGATTTAAGGATAATTTTTCAAAATTGGATAAGAAGATTCGCAAGCAAACTACGATTGAGAACGACGATAAGACATACACCGCTCTTGAAACGTTAAATGTTTGTGAGGAGCAAGGACTTCCTTTTGTATTTGATTATCACCATCACTGGGCAAATTCGCTAGAAGGTTCATTGGATGTGATCATACCAAGAGTCTTTGTAACGTGGGAACATACGGGAATGCCACCGAAATTTCATTTGTCTTCGCCGAAATCAAATAAAGCGATACGAGCTCATGCTGATTACGTTGACATTGATTTTGCTCTTCCTTTTATCAAAGCTCTCAAAGCCTACGGACAATCAGCCGATATTATGATTGAAGCGAAGTCGAAGGATCAAGCTGCTCTGAAGCTTGTTGAGGAATTAAGTCAGATACGTGGGTTTAAACGTATTAGTGGAGGGGCGATTGAGATATAAGGAAAGCTCTGAATCCTTTTCAAGACAGGGATCAAGTATCTATCAAAACAGAAGATCGGCAAAGAATCTCCCCTGTCACATCTGAATGTCAGACGATATGAGGACAACACTTGAAATGAAGTGAAAGTTAATCTTTATATATTTGTCTGCTGAAGAGAAATTATTGTTGACAATTCCTATAATAAGGTATATATTTTTACATAACTTAATAATCGATAGATGTTTATTTTTAGTTTCATAATTAATAAGGTCTTTAGCATTCTTTTAATATATAATATTGAAGTGGATGAAAAAGCTTCCTTAAGTATAAAGAACGAGAGAGTGACATAAATCGGTATATTTATAATCTAGTGATTAGATTATGAAATATACCGATTATTTTTGGCAAAAAAATGATAAACATGTATGGATTATATCCTTTATGAAGGTAGCTCTTCAAAAAACGTAAGTTAGTTGAAGTGAAGCCGACAATTTTCAAGATTCAATGATTTTCTTTATCATTGAAGATTTGAAATTGTCGGCTTTTTTTTTTTTTATTGGGGAAAAACACATCATGCAGGGGAAAAGTACGTATGTTATCTGAATCTGTCTCATCATACGTTTACGTCACTTAAAGGAGGAATGCTAAATGTTAGCTTTCATGAGTTCATCATCATTTTTAACCTTATTTTTTATCGTGCTTATCATTTCTTGTCTAAGCGGACTATTGTTTTTACACCCAAGGATTCCCTTACGGTTTGTACGGATTCATATTAGTATTGTAACCCTGCCACCATTGGTTTCCTTATTAGCTCTTGTTAATACTAGTGTGAATGGTGTAGTTGGTCTTTGGTATGTAGATTCGTTAGCATGGTTGTTGGCTTTCTTTGTTCTTTTAATTGGTTTAATCATCCAGCGTTTTTCCGCACGTTATTTAATGGGAGATCGCTCGTATCGAAAATATTTCATGCTGTTTACATTCACTACAGGGGCTGCTTCTATTGCATGGTTAAGTGGTGATCTTCGCTTATTGATCATTTGTTGGGGGCTCACTCTTATAGGATTAACCGTATTGATAAGGTTAAATAGTAGATGGAAAGTAACGAATGAAGCTGCTAAGGTTTCTGGTCGTTTATTTGCATTAAGTTGGTTCGCTTTGTTAATCGCTATCATATGGCTTTCGCAAGCCACTGGGCAATGGCAGTTATCGCTAGCTCTAACGAATGAACGTTTAGTTCTACTTGAAGCATGGGAGGTAACGGGCATTAATTTATTGATTGTATTAGCGGTTATTATCCCTGCAGCCCAATGGCCTTTCCAACGGTGGTTAATAGAATCTGTTGTCGCTCCTACTCCTATTTCCGCTATTATGCACGCAGGCTTAGTCAATGCGGGAGGAGTGATTCTAACTCGGTTTTCACCCCTTTTTAATGGCGATGTAGCTCAGATTGTTTTACTTGTTTTCGCGAGTGTTTCCGTCTTAATCGGTTCAGGTATTAGCTTAGTTCAAGTCGATTATAAGCGCCAGTTAGTTGGCTCAACGATTACACAAATGGGGTTTATGCTCATTCAATGTGCGCTAGGTGCATATTTAGCAGCCATTATTCATCTTGTATTACACGGTTTGTTCAAAGCGACGCTGTTTTTACAGGCTGGCTCGGCAGTACGACGTTATGAAGCAGTAACTCGTATTAATGAACGTTCTTCTTATTTCTGGGTCATCGCTGGACGTGCATTAGGCTTACTTGCTGGGGTTGCCTTTTGGCTCCTCGCTCCTGGAGAAGGGTATCAATTAGTTAGCGCACTAATCTTAGGGTGGGCATTATCCGTTTCTTGGACACAGCTCGTTGCATTTGGAGAGGGAAGAATGGGACGACTTGCAGGCGTTTTCTTGTTGGGAGGCTTTGCCATTGTTTACTTCATCACTCATAGCCTGTTCTTTGGGTGGTTGCATACGACTGGTTATCAAAGTGTTCAGCCTCCAATGTCAGTAGTTATCTTTGTCATAAGTCTTTTACTGTTTGGTAGTGGTGTAGGTACTTGGGCTGCTCGTAACCGTTCTTCTCTGTTCTTTGCTGTACTCTACCTTTGGTTAGTACGTTTAGGTGAAGCAAAGTCGAAGGCGGTAGATAGTCATCCAACCTATCTTAAACAATATTTTTCACAAGGAGGTAATCGCTGATGGGCATGACATCTGTATTGGTTAAAGAAACAAATGAACAAGGAAAGGATCTAAATACTGATTCTCAAAAAACGGATATAAACGTGTTAGTAAAATCAGCTAGCCGAGTTATTGCACCGCTTTGGCCTATTGCAACGTTTGCGGCACGTCATCCATGGATGGGCCTTGAAACACAATCTTTTGAACAGGTCGCAAGGTGGTTGAAAAATACGCGAGATGTGGATATTTATCCTAGTGCTTCGATGATTCAATCGGCAAAGGATCGAGGGGAAATTGATGAAACCTTTCTAGAATTGGGATTACAGCGTTGGCTTTCCTCACATTCTATGAATATACCACGGGAGATGGCAGAGCGCTTCTGTCGTGCTTCCATAAAGTTGGATCCGTTACCTACTAATCTTATGTCTTCACCTGAGTTACATACATTGGTAGATGGACTAAGTGTCTTGAATCCGGAACGTAACCCTTCAATGAAACCTTTAAGTTCGTATGTTAAGAATCAAAATAGTGAAAAAATCGTAAATATTCTCGATCATCATATGATCAAGTGGTGCAAATTTTACCTTGATGATTCACAGGCTGGTTGGACAATGCCCAATCGTGAGAAAGGATTTTATCATGCATGGCAACAGCTTATTTCGCATGATCCTGCCCTTAGTAAAGGTCAGCGTAACCTCTTAAAAGATTGGCCACAAGAGGCTCATGTGGCTTTAACACAGGTATTATCTGCACTAGAAATCCCTGAGTCAGAGAGGCAAAGCTATTTAGAAGATCATTTGCTTTCTTTACCTGGGTGGGCAGGGATGATGCTTTGGCGGTCGCAACAGTCGTCCCATGAACGTTCGCTTCTAACGGAATATTTAGCCGTTCGAATATCGATGGAGTGGGTTTTTATAAAACCTTACTTACCTATAGCAAATCAACAGTCTGATAAGGAAGTTTCGGTTGCTTCGCTTTTAGCAGCTTGGATTCACTGGGGGAATCTTACAATCGAGGAATGGACCCAGATGTCTAATATCGAACAAAACGAATATTTGACCTTTGCTTACCGTTTTGATGAGACGATGCGAAGAAAGCTATGGTTGGAAGCATGGGAACAAACGTATACAGAACAATTAAGTGAGAAGATTCATTCGAAACAAAGTGTGAAGAATGATAAAAAAACATTAGCTCAATTTGCATTTTGTATAGATGTACGTTCAGAGCCCTTTCGTCGCAAGCTGGAAAAAGAAGGGCCATTTGAAACCATTGGTATTGCTGGCTTCTTCGGATTACCAATTGCAACTAGCGAGCTTGGTAGTACACATTGCCATTCCTCTCTGCCTGTTATACTCAAACCGCAACATACAATAAAAGAGTCTGCAGATACAAGTGAACTCAAGCAATATCAACAGCGTAAGCAGGTGGCTAATTCACTAGGCTATACATTTCATAGAATGAAACAGAATGTATTTGCGAGCTTACTTTTACCAGAAATCAGTGGACCTTGGCTTAGTTTACAAATGGTAGCGCGGAGTTTTGTTCCTAGAAGAGCAAATGGTGTCATACGTAACCTTCGAGAAGCATGGCTACGCAAGCCTGATACAAAGATTTCACTTCAGCATGTTCATGACACAGAAGCAGATATACCTGTTGGTTTTTCTGAGGAAGAGAAGGTTAATTATGCACGACAAGCTTTGTCAATGATGGGGCTGACAAAGAATTTCGCACCATTAGTTGTAATTTGCGGACATGGAAGTCAAAGTACGAATAATCCGTATGCTGCTGCTCTAGACTGTGGTGCATGTGGCGGTGCGGCAGGTGGATTCAATGCAAGAGTTTTAGCGGTTTTATGCAACCTTCATGAAGTAAGAGAAAGTCTATATACGGAAGGAATTGAAATCCCAGAGGACACGGTTTTCGTGGCTGCTGAACATAAAACAACGGTGGATGATTTACATTGGCTCTATGTTCCTAAGCTTTCGCAATCAGCTCAAGAAGCGTTTGATCATATTAATGCTGTATTACCGAAAGTAAGTAATGATGCAAACGCAGAGCGCTTATCACAATTGCCTAATTATCACTCACATTTTAAAAATCCGAAGACAGAGGCACACCGATTTGCAGAAGATTGGAGTGAAATACGTCCAGAATGGGGTCTGGCACGTAATGCTGCTTTTATTATCGGTCAACGAGATTTGACTGAGGACTGTAATTTGGAGGGGAGAGCTTTTCTTCATAGCTATGATTGGAGACAGGATCACAAAGGTGATCTTCTCGCTAATATCATTGCTGGACCAGGGACGGTGGCTCAATGGATTAACTTACAGTATTATGCTTCCACTGTGGCCCCTCATTACTATGGGAGTGGAAATAAGGCAACACAAACGGTTACAGCAAGTCTTGGTGTGATGCAGGGGAACGCAAGTGACTTATTATCTGGGTTTCCTTGGCAATCTGTCATGAAATCAGATAATGAGGCTTATCATTCACCCTTACGATTATTAGTGGTGATACAAGCACCACGGGAGTATGTAGAAAGACTACTAAATCATGATCCAACGTTCTCTCAAAAAGTTGAGAATGGCTGGATTCGATTGGCCACGGTCAATCAAGAAGGATATTGGGAGAATTGGTAATCGGTATATAAAGTGAATGAATAGAACTTATATAAATGTTTAAAAGGAGGATTATATGAATAAATCGAAAGGCACGTTTGAATCTGAAATCAGTAAAGCTGTAACAAAATGGGAGAAGGAGTATCTTGGGCGTGGTCCGATCTCTGTGAAATCAGATATTTTACGCGATATGATAATCGTCACATTAAATGGAATATTAACCCCAGCTGAGTATAAATTGTGTAAGGATAAAGAAGGAATAACAACAATCAAAAGAACTCGAACTGAATTAGTGGAATCAGGAGTAGAAGAGCTAAAGGAAGTTATTTTTACGATAACAGGGAAAAAAGTCGTTAGTTTTCATACTGATCTAAGCACACGTACGGGCGAACGGATGATGGTCTTTAAATTATCAAATGAGTTTGATGAAAAAGGGAACCATGGAAGGAGTGAATGAAATGAGTGTAGATAAAATTAACAAAAAATCGTTATGTTTAATTGACATTGATCCTGAATTGGAGACCCTCCTAGAAGATGTAGTTAACGTTCAGCCGGAAAATATGTTAACTTTACAAAGCTACGGTCCCGAAATCTCTCATCCTTATGGTGATATAATGAGATCGATCATCATTGCAGTTTATCAAGAGAATGTTGAAGAGATTTTTGTAGTAGGAATAAAAGACAAGGAAACTGATCCAGTCGATCTAGAAAGCCTACTTTATTCTGAGAGTAAAGGCATGAAGGATAAAGTAGAAAGGTTGGACTATCTTTTTCAAAATTGTCGACCTGAATTTTCAGGTGGCAAGGTAATAGATTGGTTAGAAGGAAAAAAGAATATAACCGAAAGTATTGAGAAGAGTGTGGAAATTATTCGAAATCATCCTTTCATACCAGCTTATGTGAAAGTTCGTGGTTTAATCATGGATAATAGGAGTGGAGAGTTTTCTATTATTGATGGGGTTACAAGAGAACCCTTATTAAAATCTTAACGAATTGAAATAGATCCTTTGGTAAGAGAAGGTGAATGGCAATCTACTCTATAGCTTTGGAATGGGTGACCAAAAGGATCCTTATTCCGCTAAATGCGAGAAATGTGGTTCATGATGCATAAGGCGGTTCCTCATTCCGTTATTTTGATAAAGTCGGAAGGAAAAGGAGGGGACATGGGGAAATAGCGGAATGAGGATCCTACAACAGCCTCAATAAAGGCTTTATGACGCAAATAGAGGAATGACGATTACATAAGAGAACGACAGGCTTCACGGGTGGCGTCTGCTTCGCTTGTTACATGTCCCACTTTTAGGAAATTAGGACATCGGACGACACAGCTCGACGAAGCCTACCGTGTATTTCTTAATCCGAAGTATCATACCAATGCTGAGGAATGATGTCCTTTTCTAATTGCAACAGCTCATGAATGATCTGATCAGCATCAGCAATTGAATGAACTAATGGATCTGTTAACATCGCTCTTCGCAATTTCTCGTAACTGCCTTCTAAAACAGCTTCAACGGTTATTTCATGAGTATCTAAGACGACCTCCTGCATCCCTCTAATTCCGCGAGGCATTTCCCCTACAGGTAAAGGCTTCACCCCATCCATTGTCACTTCACATAACAGTTCTAAAAAGGCATCATCACTCATATTCGTAACAGCACCTTTGTTCCATGTATTAATGTAAAATGGCTTATTTAATCCACCTACCATATTCTCAATAATATCTGTAGCATGGTCGGGGCCGAATAGCGTCATATATTCTTCAATCGGAGATTCACCATTTAGAAAACGATCCACCTGTTCCCACATTTCCTCATGCCGCTTATATCGATCATCGGTTTCCCAAATTGAAAGTGGTGGAATGTCTTCTTTTAATTTCCCGAGTCCTTGCCAGTACGGTACATATTCTTTTGTATGGGCTGTACATGTTGGAACACTTCCGAATATGTCATATAATTGAAAGCTAATTTTATCATTAAATAACGCTTTTGCACCTGTATCTCCGCCTACCGTTTCTGTTTCGGCTGAGCGTTTTAGCGATTGTGCAATAATAGGAAGAACATTTTCCCCTTTGTACTCCGCCTTGATCAACCAAGTGAAATGATTGACGCCGGCAATACGTATATCAAACTGACGGTCAACATCTGCTGTATACTCTTTTGCATCGTTTATGATCCCTGCTCGTTGTGCATATAATATTTTCTTATGTGGCATATGATGTGAATCGCACAAAGCAAAGCTTTTCAAATTTGGGGCATATCGTTTCAATGCCATTCCATGTACGGTGGATGGGTTAATATAATTGATCACCCACGCATTTGGACAAAGCGCCTCTATGTCCTTTGCACATTCCATAATATTCGGCAACTCACGCATCGCTCGGAAAATTCCACCAGGACCAATCGTATCGCCTGAACACATTCTAATACCAAATTTCTCAGAAATCGTACAATCCATTCCTCTATATTTCACTGTATCAACAGCAAAGCTAAGGACGACAAAGTCAGCATTCTTAAGGACCTTCGTCCGATCAGTGGAGCCTTCAATCTTCAACTCTACGTTATTTGCTTCTACAACCATCTTAGCGAGTTTAACTAGCTTGTTTAACCGCTCTTCATTCGTATCAACTAATGCTAACGTACCTTTATTCAAGTGTTCTGAATGGACCATCTGCCAAATAGCTTGACGTCCAAAGAATAAACTTCCTGCACCTAACACGACTACCTTCGGATATGTAGCGATTGTCATCCCCTCCAAATGTTATTTGTTCCAATTATAAAACAATGACTAGAAATAAAAATGTACGCAGGTAAGTATAAGATGTCATTTAGTACGATTATTTCGTTTCATTAGTTCCTATTGTTATAATTAAGGGAAACGACTATGTCTAAAAGTATGAGGTAGATAAATTATGGATAACGTAATCCTTTTTAACGAGCTTGCCGAGCATGCGATGCTACGTATATATGGTAGTCATGAAATAGCCCACCCTAGCCAATGGGTTGAAAGTAAAAACCATATTGACTATGACCTATGGTACATTCAAAAAGGGCAAGTAGAGATTCACATTAATGAGGAGGTTTATAAGGCGTCAGTAGGTGATCTCGTTCTATTCAGCCCAATGGTTGCCTATACTGCAACAACAGTAGATGGACCTTGTCAGTTTATTTTTACCCATTTTGATTTCATATTAGGAGATCGCCTTGATTTCTTAAACCACTTTCAATTGTCAGGTGTGATCAAACATGGACTTGTGAAAGAGGAAGTTGAACTATTTCTTGAAACATATAACCAATACAAACAGAACGCCCCGATGTCAGGAATCCGCTTAAAAGGATGTCTAACGATTCTGATTGCTAAGATAATCGAAAAGTACGGAACAGGCGATTATCGAGGAACATTTACAAGCCTATCACCTTCTCATAATCAAACGGGGCATTTGGACCACTTAAAACCCGTCTTTAATTATGTAAATGAGCATTTGCATACAACACTGCGTATTAAGGATTTAGCTACTCTTGCAGGAATGTCAGAGAAGTATTTTATCCACTATTTTAAACAAGCACTTGGTATGACGCCAGGGAGGTATATGTATCAGCTGAAAATGAACCGAGCTCGCGAGCTGTTATTTAGTAAACATTACACGATTCAACAAATTGCCAACAAGCTCGGATACCCAGACCCTTATAGCTTTTCAAAAGCATTTAAGAAGCATTATAAAGTACCGCCTTCTCAGTTTTTTAGGTAGTTTGATAAGGTATCTCATCTACGGGGAATAGGAATGATTCATGATTGGATTGACCTTACTCTTACCAGTAGGAGTCGTTGATATTTATTTTCGTAATCACCGATTTGCGGAGAAGCCAAACGTGTTTGAGAATGGGTCTTTTTATCATATTCAGAACCGAATCTTAAAAAGGTCGATGCTTCATTAATTTTTTGAGCAATACCACCATTTTATAAATGAAATACGTTGCTATCTATTATATAATGAAGTGTATATATATAAATATATTAATAAAAATATTAACTTAATATATTTGTAAGCGTTGCATTTTTTTTTTTTTTGAAAGGGCTTTATTCTGATTCAACAATTAAGAGCTGACGAAGGGAAGGAGAAATAGGATGTTTAACACGGAATGCTTTAAAGGGATTGATTTTTATAAGAAAAACTGGGAGTTAAAAGGTGCTTTGTGGGCGCATGATCCGGTTATTAGTAAAGAAGGTGACAAGTGGTATGTCTTTCATACTGGTAGGGGGATTGGGGTGAAATCCTCAGATGATGGTATCGTTTGGAAGCAGGAAAAGCCAGTCTTTTCATCGTTGCCTGAATGGAGCAAAGAATATGTGCCGGAAAAGACAGAGGAGAGTATTTGGGCACCTGACATTTCCTATTATAACGGCGTATATTATATGTATTATTCGGTTTCGACGTTTGGAAAAAATACATCCACAATTGGCTTAGTGACGAACACAACGTTAAATCGCGAGCATCGAGACTTTGAATGGAAGGATCAAGGCTATGTGATTCACTCATCAGCTGACGATCCGTACAATGCGATTGATGCGAATTTAATTGTAGATGAACAGGGACAGCCTTGGTTAAACTTTGGATCATTTTGGGGAGGGATGCAGCTAATTCCATTAGATCCCAAAACAATGAAGCCAGCTACTGACGCCGAACGGATCGTTATCTCCACAAGAAAGCTTGAACCGAATACGATTGAGGCGCCGTTCATTGTCCATCGCGACGGGTACTATTATCAATTTGTCTCGTTTGATTTTTGCTGTCGCGGGGTAGATAGCACATACAATATCGTCGTTGGAAGATCAAAGGATGTTATTGGACCTTATGTAGATCAAGAGGGAAAGTCGATGATGGAAGGTGGAGGAACATTGGTAGACGCAGGTGATGAGCGTTGGATTGGCCCTGGCCATTGTGCGGTTTATTTTTCAGGGGATTCTAGTATTCTTGTCAATCACGCCTATGATGCGAAGAATAAAGGAAAGCCGACCTTACAAATAAGACCGTTGTATTGGGGAGAGGATGGTTGGCCACACATATAAATGTAAAAATGACTACGTAACGAATGGGGTTACGTAGTTTTTTTGTGAGTCAAGGGAAGATGAATAGTTCTTTAGTATGATAGTTACTATCTCAAAATGTTTTAATATATGCTATTATAATGTAAGAAAGCGTTTACTTTTTAGTATTGTCATTACATTTCGTGGAGTGAATGGATGTATGAAAGCTTTTCGTCGATTTCGAACCTTTTTTGTAGCAATGAGCTTGAAAAGTAGAATTTCAATTCTTTTAGGCACAGGTACCTTTTTGTTGCTAACTTTTACAATTTTATTCTCATATTTCTCGATGTCCTCTATTTTAACTAGTAAGCTACACTCCACTTTCAATAGTAATGTGCAGCAAATTAGATTATCGATAGAAAATAAAATAGATGATCTAAATTATGTCGCTCAGCAAATTGTATTCTCTGATAACATTACGTATAACTTTTATGACTATTTACATCTTCCTCAATCATACGAGCGTGTCACACTGTATGACGAAATAAAAAGTGAATTGAATTTAGTCACATTTAGTAATCCGAGTATTGGTCTGGTTTTCATTTATATAGAGGGAGATGATGATTATTTTTTTAATAACTATGGTGTAAAAGACCCATTTGTCATTGATAGCGATACAATTATAAGTGAAGGTTCTAGTATGTATATGTTTGGCCCGCATGTGAGTATGGAACGGTATAAAGATTCGTATGTTCTGTCGACAATTAGAGAGCTTAACATGGGGATTGATCGAAATGTCTATGTTTATTTAGAATCAAACCTCGATCTAACGAATGATTTATTAGCAATAGATCACGTTATGAATGATGCCGAATATATGATTTTAGATGATTCTGATCAAATCATTTATAGCGATAGTGACTTGTTTCCGAAAAATCAATACTTTAATCGTGAACATAGTACTTATGGTAAGAAAAACGGCTACTATTGGTTTCAAGAGCAAACGGATGAAGGCTGGAGTATTATTGCACTTATACCTATATCAGAATATAACCAAGAAATGAATCAATGGGTTCTTTTAATGATTTACATTATGATCTTATTTGTCGTGATCAGTTTTCTTGTATCTTTAATCCTATGGAAGACGATTTATAAACCAATCAATGAATTTAGAAGAGAAATTAAGCTTGTGGGAAATAATAATTTTCATACTGATATCGTTGATACGAAAATACCAGAGTTTTCAGATCTTGTCACACGATTTAGAGCGATGCGAACGAAAATTGCAGAATTGATCAAAGAGATTGAAAAAAAAGAAAGAAAAAGAGCTGATTTAGAAGTAGAAAAATTGAAGCACCAAATTAGTCCTCACTTTTTAATGAATACGTTAGACACCGCAAAATGGTTAGCCATTTCTGGAGAAAGAAAAGAATTAACGCACTTGTTGACGTCTCTAAATAAATTGTTATATTACAATATGGGCAAATTAGGAATTTTATCGACGCTAGAAGATGAGTTAGATTCAATGGAGCAATATTTGAAGCTTCAACAAATTCGTTATGATTTTTCTTATGAAACTAATATTCAGGTTTCAAGTGGAGTACTCCGTACAGTCATTCCAAGATTCATTTTGCAGCCGATCGTTGAAAATTCAATCTACCATGGGCTAGTTGATGAAGGGACTATTCGTATTAACGTAAATCGTAAAGATAGTAGAATTATCATTGAAATTACAGATGATGGTAGAGGTATGGAGAAAGAGAAAATGAAAGAGATTCTTTATAAAGAAACTCACAAACAAACGAAGAGTGGGATGGGAATTGGTTTAAACTATGTAAAAAGGGTTATGGATAGAACCTATGGCGAATATGGCATGCTTGAGATTCAAAGTACTTTAGGCAAGGGAACTACCATTCGATTGTCAATACCATTCATTAAGGGGGAAAACCCATGATAAATGTACTGATTGTGGAAGATGACAAGTTAGTTCGCAGTAGCCTTATTTCGACCTTTAATTGGGAAAAATATGATATGCACATTGTTAATGATGCAAAAAATGGTGAAAAAGCATTAGAAGTATTAGAACAAGAATCAGTAGATTTAATCATTACAGATTTAGCTATGCCCATTATGTCTGGAATAGAACTAATAAGAGTCGTAACAAAAAAATATCCGCGTATTGCTATTGTCGTTTTATCATTACATCGAGATTTTGAATATATTCAAGAGGCTATGAGATTAGGGGCAATTGATTATATAGCAAAAGTTGAGTTAGATGAAGAAAATATGGATGAGAGTCTAAATCGAATTAGAAACCGAATTAAAAGCAAGAGTCATACTTCTAAATACTATGTTGAAGAAAGTATTGACAATGGATATGTATTGCTTACTGATCATGCATTTGATTGTCATAATATTTTAAAAGGTGTACTAGACTCTCAACATATGAATGTAGCTAATGAAAACTGTTTGATCATAAAGACTAATCGTTTTTCGGTTGAGTTGTTAGTGGACACTTTAATAAAATACCATCAAAATATCGGTCCATTATTATGCATCACCTCAAATGGAAACAAAGATAAGATCGAAATAAACAAATTAATAGACCATTATGAACAACTAATCTTTTATGAATTAGAATCAGATTATAAAGTAGCAATAAAAAATATAGACCAAATCCTTTTACCTGAAAGAATTTCAAAAGAGCAACTTGGTAAATGGAAAAAGCAAATTCATTCATTAGAATGGATTACGAATGAATTAGAATTAACGAATCTTTTGCAAATGATCAAAAATGCGCGTCTTAATAAGAGCCAATTAGAAGATGTTTTATTATGGACGATTAATAAGTGCACTCGTATGTTTTATGAACAATTATCATTTGAGATTCAGATGCCTGATGAATTTGCTCACTGGAAAGAAGTGGAGAAGTGGTTCTATGAAGTGAAGCAGAAAATATATTTAGAAACCTATTGCTCTCATTATTCACCTGAAGCGAATAAGTGTATTATCCAGGCACTATCTATGATCGAAAATAATATAAATTCACCAATTACTGCGAATGACATATCAGAACAGGTGAATATGAGTAGAAGTTATTTTTCTAAATGCTTTAAAGATATTGTTGGCCAGACCTTCAATGAATATGTTCGATTCGTAAGAATTCACAAAGCAAAGCACTACTTACAAAATACGAATGATAGAATAGGTGTCATTTCAGAAAAAGTTGGCTATATTGATGTGAAGTATTTCAGTAAAATCTTCCGTTTAGAGACAGGTCTTTTGCCTAGCGATTATCGAAAAATAAAACAAGGGTCTTAAATGTCATTTAAACATGCACTTTATACTGTCCATACTGCGAAAGTGGTTATTATTAGGTGAACATATAAACTAAAATAAGTATCAACGACCTTTAACTATTTATTAGTTTAGGTTGGTTGATGCTTTTTAAAATGCACAGAGGATGACTTTCGAAGTGACGTTTACATCGATGTTGTAATCTAAGCGACAGCTACACGTATACATTTGCGGATAAGGTAGACAAATGAATACTATTTGTATGACTAAAGTGTTGTGATAGTTAAAATCTTCCTTATCAAATATAAATGCAACACAAATCTCTCCGTATTTTAAAAACAACCATCCCGTTGTATGCGCTTTCATTTGTGGATATGATGAAGTTGTAAAAAAACTATTGAGAACAAGGGGGAAATAACATTGAAAAAATTAATTTTATTGTCACTGTTCTTATTCGTATTCAGTATGGTTGCTTGTTCTAATGACGATTCTTCTGAAGGACAATCTAGTAATGAGACAGAGAATACTACTTCCTCAGAACCAGGAGATCCGTTTGGTGCGTATGATGAGACGATCACTATCTCAATTGCACAAGAGGTAGACCCAAGTGATACATCATTGCCAGAAGATGATACACCACTTGACAACCAATACACACGTAGCGTGAAAGAGAATCTTAATATTCAAGTGGAGCATGATTTCACTGCTTCGCCATCGAACTATAACCAACGAATTAGTCTTGCGATTGCAAGTAATGATTTACCAGATGCTATGATTGTCGGACCAGTAGAATTACGCCAACTAGTAGAAACAGACCAAATCGCGGAGATGACAGATATTTATGAGAATTATGCTTCTCCAGCTATCAAAAGAATTGTAGACAGTACAGATGGGATTGCTAAAGAAACAGTAACATTCGATGGTCGAATGATGGCTATCCCTAATGTCCAATTACAAGCGGATGGTATCCACTTGTTGTGGATACGTCAAGATTGGCTTGATCACTTAGGGTTAGACGTTCCGCAAACAGTAGAGGAATTAAAAGAAGTGGCAAGGGCCTTTACTGAAGATGATCCGAATGGAACAGGTGCAAATGACACAATTGGCCTTGCAGGTCCAGGAAATAATAATAAATTATATGCTAATTTTTTAGAATCAACGAATAATCTGTATGGTTTTGACGGTGTTTTTGCAGCATTTGGTGCTTATCCAGGCTTTTGGATTGAAGATGATAATGGCGATGTTGCATATGGAGCCACTCAAAATCAAACGAAAGAAGCTTTATCATTTTTACGTGACATGTATGCAGACGGTTTAATTGATCGAGAAATAGGGGTTAGGGAAGATCCAGGTGAATCCGTTATTAGTGGTGAAACGGGGATGTTTTTTGCACCGTGGTGGATGCCATATGGTCCGATAACGGATGCTGTTACAGAAGATCCAAATGCTAACTGGCAAGCATACACAACTCCATTGAATGCGGATGGAGAATACCGACCAAGTCTGAGCTCACCATCTGCTAACTTTGTCGTTGTAAGAAAAGGTTACGAACACCCAGAAGCTGCCATGAAAATATTAAATAATTTATTAGATAATGAAGCAACCTTTGACCCAAGCTTAGGTGGACCAGGCTATTACCCATTGCGTTTAGTATTTGCACCAGCTGATGAGACAGAATATAGCGTAGAAGCATTAAGAGAAGTACTAAATGGAACGAAAACTCCAGCTGACTTTGAGGATAAACCAGAATATAAACTATTAGTTTCCGATGCGGAATCGATTACAGATGTTAAAACAGAACCCTATGATGATTATAATATTGAGCATTGGGATATAGACTCAGATCGTGGAGCGTGGACAAGAGCTTATGCTCTAATGGTAGGTGGTTCCCCATTAGTAGATAATGAAGTCAATGGCGTTCATAGTTTAGCTTATTCACAAACAGATACGATGGAACAAAGATGGGTGAACCTAAAAGCTATGGAAGATGAGACCTTTTTGAGAATTATTATGGGGAACGCTCCATTAGAAGATTTCGATACATTTGTTGAAGATTGGTTGAACCAAGGTGGTGAACAAATTACGAGTGAAGTAGAAGAAGTTGTAGAATTGACTGAATAATGATGATAAAGGCGTCGGTATATGGTCGACGCCTTTATATTCCATAGATACTCAATGGAAGGAGTATAAACTCATGAGAAATAAAAGCTTTGCAAAAGATTACTATATTATGCTTTTGCCTGGGGTTATATGGATTGTGTTTTTTAGTATTGTTCCTATGTTCGGTATCTTTATTGCCTTTCAAAATTATAATCCTGTACAAGGTGTATTAGGTTCTGAGTTTGTTGGTTTAGACGTATTTCGTTATATGTTCCAATTAAATGATACAATGAGAATTTTTTTTAATACCATTTATATAGCTGTTATGAAAATAATAGGGAACTTGATCGTACCATTAGTATTTGCCTTAATGTTGAATGAAATTCGTTATATGGGATTAAAAAGAACGATACAAACAATTGTCTATCTTCCACATTTTTTATCTTGGGTTATTTTAGGTGGTGTAATGTTAGACATCTTTGCATTTGCGGGTCCAGTTAATCAATTATTATCATTGTTTGGGCAGGAACCGATTCTCTTCTTTGGAAGAGCTGACTTATTTCCATATTTAGTAGTAGGTAGTGACGTCTGGAAAGAGTTTGGGTTTAATACGATTATTTACTTAGCTGCGTTAACCGGCATTAATCCAGCATTGTATGAAGCTGCGGGTATTGATGGTGCGTCAAGATGGAGAAAGTTATGGCATGTAACGTTGCCAGGCATTCGTACGACAGCTGTATTATTGGCTGTACTGAGCTTAGGGAATGTATTAAATGCCGGTTTCGATCAAATCTTCAACCTGTACAATCCATTAGTGTATTCAACGGGTGACATTATTGATACGTGGGTGTATCGTGCTGGTTTACTTAATTTACAATTCGAATTAGCAACAGCTGTTGGACTATTGAAATCGGTCGTTGGATTTTTATTAATTACGATTTCTTATTACTTGGCCTATCGATTTACCAAATATCGAATTTTCTAATGGAGGTGCTGTTATGGTTAAAGGAAATCAATTATCTTCAAAAATAGCGGATGTTATTCTTATTATCATTCTAGTAGCGGTTGCCATAACATGTATACTTCCGTTATGGTATACATTAGCTCTATCATTTAGTTCTAGTTCTGCTGCATCTGCAGGTGCTGTTACTTTATGGCCGGTAGATTTTAACTTCAATTCTTATAAACAACTATTACAAGATGGACAGTTTTTTAAGTCTTTTTGGGTATCGATTCAAAGGGTCATACTTGGAGCGGGATTGAATTTAATTATAGTGCCACTTATGGCGTATCCTCTTTCTAAAACGGTAAAAGATTTCAAAGGTCGAAATCTCATTATGTGGACATTGATATTTACAATGCTATTTAATGGTGGGTTGATTCCATTATATATTACGATCCAATCGTACGGTTTAATGAATAGTATTTGGGCGCTAGTACTTGTTGGAGGAGCTCAAATTATTGTTTTCTATATTATATTAACGATTAACTTTTTTAGGAATTTACCTCCTTCATTGGAGGAAGCAGCATTAGTGGATGGTGCTGGACCGTGGTATATCTTATTCAAAGTATATATGCCCTTATCTGTACCAGTTTTAGCGACGATTTCATTGTTTGGCATTGTCTATCATTGGAATGAGTTTTTATACGGCTTAATTTTTATGACTAGAGAAGAATTTTATCCTTTGCAAACATATATTCAACAATTAGTTGTTTCTGTTGATCCGTCTACGATGACTGAGGATCAATATAAACGTATGAGTGAATTATCGAATCGAACATTAGATGCAGCCAAAATATTTATTGCTATGATTCCAGTGTTAGTGGTTTATCCGTTCTTGCAAAGATATTTCATACATGGTATTACATTAGGGTCTGTAAAAGAGTAGGGGGCCATTATATGGCAATGGAGAGAATTTATTATTTTGCTGATTCTATCATACGATTAGTCTATGTCAATTTACTTGCGATTTTATTCAGTTTATTAGGATTCGTTGTATTCGGTTTTTTTCCTGCAATTGTCGCAACCTTTTTTATCATCAAAAAGTGGTTGACTGGTTTTAGCGACATACACATAACAAAGCATTTTTGGAAAATTTTCAAGAAAGAACTGATACGAAGTAATTTATTAGGTTGGTTATTAACCTTAATTGGTTTATTCCTGTATATTAATATGAGTATTGCGGAAGTCATCGGTCATTCAATCGTTCAATATAGTTATTACCCGATAGTAATCGTTTTCAGTATTCTTATTTGTCTCTGCTTGTTTGTAATGCCAATATATGTTTATTATAGTGTATCGATTTTCGCAACAATTAGGAATGCATTCTTCTTATTATTCGTGCATCCATTAAATACTCTATTTATGCTAGCAGTTACTGTATTATTTTTTCTATTCATTAGAATGATACCAGGTTTCTTTCCGATCATTGGGATTAGCGGATTTGCTATGATTATTATGTGGTTTAGCTTGAGAACATTTGAAAGAGTTGATCATATGCAGAAGGAAGAAAATAAAGTGGTGAATTAGAAGCAAACCTTCAGCTTTGTGAAACGGAATAGAAGTGTCGGCAAAGAGAGATCACTATATGATTCAAAGAGTTCATTCCCTGAATGAGCTCTTTTTATTACGTCTGGCTAAATATAGAGCTGTAAATTCATACAATATCTAACAAATATCACACCTTTTCTGTATAATAGGTATAAAGTTTTAGATTTCTACCGGAATAGAAAGGATGTTTCCATGTCTACGCAGCTGACAAATTGTAAAGTGCATCCGTGAATTCTATTAATTAATATAGAAAATAATCTCTATTTATGTGGTGATAGATCTGATTAATTGGAACTGTTAATATTGGAATGTAAGTTTGAACAACTTCAATGATTATGATCGGTACTTTTCGTTATAGATCATTTTACTATTTGTTTATATAGAAAATGAGCGTTGTACTTTTAAAAAAAACGATGAAAGGATGCCCAAAATGCCAACATACAACAAACTAGTAAGAGACCGAATCCCAGACACAATTGAAAAAAGCAGAAAACGATTCCGGGCAATGACATTAGATGAGTCTACATATGAAAAGGAACTTAAGGTGAAGCTAAAGGAAGAAACGGATGAGCTATTAAAAGCGAAGTTACGAGAAGAGCAAGTCGAAGAAATGGCCGATTTGCTAGAAGTGGTTTATGCACTCGGTAAACTGGAAGGTATTGAACCGGGCGAGATTGAACATGTTAGAAAGAAGAAGCGTACTGAGCGAGGTGGCTTTGAAGAGAGGATTTTTTTAATTGATGTAGAGGAATAAGTCAATTACTAAGGCGTGATATAGAATGAGTCATAAGTTAAAAGTAGGTGAATTACAAGAAACGTATTTAACTGACGAAGATATTTGGCGTACTTTTACCATTATCCTTTCTAATAAATCGGTGAAATCTTCTACGTATAAGTATGCTCTAATCAAATCATTGATAGAGAATCTGTATCAGGTTAATGAGAACTTTGAATTAACCTATGATCAATTGGCTTATTCGTTCACAAAGGTTTATTGGAATTTAATTGTGACTCATCATTTAGAAAAACAAAACCGTGGAAAGAATGCTAGAGTCGTCACAATTATTAAGGAAGCTCAGAGATTGTATGGAGTCCCAAATGAATTTAGTTTCGATAAGATTTCCGAAGAAATTCAAATTAAGATTGTGAGTAAAGTGAAATCGACAATGAAAGAGAATGTATTTGGTGCTCTTTACGGAGATACAAAAGGTACGTTTTATGCTTTTGATCATAAAAAAGAATATTTTAAAATAAACCCTCCTGTGCATGCATTTATGCTAAATTATCAACGACTCATTGTAAATTTAACAAACTACCATCTAGCGGCAATGATTGAGCAGTTAAATGAAGTTCCAAGCATCAATTATCTTCTAGGAAAAGTCGAAAGTATTGCAAGACGTTCGTCGTTAAGACCTTTTGAAAAGTTACTTCTGAATCACTTTGAAGCGCGTTGTTTTTACTGCAACAAAACTCTTTCTGGTCACAAACGAGAAACGCATGTTGATCATTTTATTCCTTGGTCGTTTGTACAATCCGATCATATTTGGAATCTAGTACTTTCCTGTCATACGTGCAACCGTTCAAAAAGTGACAAACTTCCGAAGCGAGAGTTTCTTGAGTTTATGATTGACCGTAATCATGTATTAACGAATAAGCAAGAGGATCAGCAAGTAAGAAGCATGATGATGAATTACAAAGAACGAAAAATGGTGATGCTGTATGAGTATTCGATTAAAAATGGGTATGATACGATTTGGGTTCCGAGGTAGTATTAAGTGTATATATAAGCAAGTGATTATGTAGTTATCGTTCGACCAATGTGTCAGGAAACATATCGAAAGGAGTATCACGATGACTATTAAATTAGAAACAATTATTGATGAAATAGATTCCTCTTTTAGAGAATGGAAAGTATTTGTTTATATGCCTACTAGTGAGATTGTTACTGTGAGTCTTGACGACTTGAGAGTTGTGGAGGATGATGATTCACTAGAGGGACTGTCAGGCTGGCAGCTGGATGCTAGGAAGCAAGCGATACATATTTTGGATCATGAGGAGCAATATATTGAACTTCCGGTTTTAGAGGACTATGAAGAGTATCAAATGATAGAGGACTTCTGTACGGATGTCATTCAACCACTTCATATTCGACAGGACTTTCTCAAAGCCATTAATGGTAAAGGTGCTTTTCGGAGGTTTAAGAATAAGTTGATCAAATATGACCTTGATGAAGAGTGGTATGCATATCGAAAGCAACAGTTACAGAAGATTGCACTTCAATGGGCAGAGAAGAATCAAATAAAGCTCGAATTATAAAATGGATATATTTATGCCAACAAAGGAGGAAACCCCTTGCTCTATAAAGAAACTGGATCGAATGAAGCGCCCCTCCTCGTCCTTATCCACGGTGGTGGTGTGAGTGGCTGGATGTGGGATAAGCAAGTGGAGCATTTCGCCTCTAATTATCATATTATCGTTCCCGATTTACCTGGTCATGGTCGTAGTAAGGAGGAATCCTTTTCAATTGAATCGTCTGCTTTGCAAATGAATGAGCTCATCAAGGAGAAAAAATCTGATAAAGCGGTGATTGTCATCGGTTTTTCGTTAGGAGCTCAAGTGTTAGTGGCAATGTTAAGTAAGGAGCCAGAGTTAATTGATTTTGCGATGATTAATAGTGCGCTCGTTAAACCAATTCCTTTTGCCAATATCCTCATTAAATCAATGGTTCCTGCGTTCCCATTAGTTAGAAATAAAACCTTTTCTACGATTCAAGCTAAATCGATGTACATCGATGAAACCAATCAAGAGAAGTACTATCAAGAAAGCCGGCAAATGAAGAAAGATGTGTTTGTGAGAGTGATGCAAGAGAACATGTCATTTACGATTCCTGACGGCTTTAAGAATGTGACTAGCAACATCTTAGTGACGGTAGGAGAGAAAGAGCGGAAAGTGATGAAAGACTCTATGAAGTCACTCGTTGAAAGCAATCCTTATGCCAAAGGTCACATGATTCCGCAAATCGGTCATGGCTTTTCGCTTGCAAACGCCGTAGCATTTAATGAGATGGTAGAAGAGTGGTTAAATGGTGCGGGGCAATCGAAAGGCTAGTTTTCACCTATCAATTGCTCAACTGCTGGAATGTCTGCTGGCGCCCATTTCAGTGAAGATAGATTTTCTCGTTTTAACCAAATCAATGTAGAATGCTCATTTGGTACAGGTGTTCCACGAATGATCTTCGCCTTAATCGAGATGAGGTTAATTGTAAATGTTTCGTATTCATGTGTGTTGTTATTAAATATAGCGGTCGCTTCGATTTGACATTGTAATTCCTCGTCTATTTCTCTTTTGAGCGCGGTAAAGAGGTCTTCGTCTTTTTCTACTTTTCCACCTGGAAATTCCCACATGTTCGGGAGTGTCATGCTAGCGGACCTGAGGGCGCATAAGATTTCATTTTTTTCGTTTTCGATGATAGCGGCGACAACGGTTATGGTTTTCTTCAAGCTGATTCCTCCTCTCTTTGATTAATACGTTTGGTTCTTGGTTGAATTGGTAGTGAAAACGCATTTGAGAATGATTTCTCAAATGCGTTTTGTTTATGGGTTAGAAAGTTATAAAACGTTGTCTGTTCCTCATAGTACTCGGAGTCGATTCAATGGTGGCGTCGCGTCCTTTTTCAGAAAATCGCCCTCAGTACGACCGTGTGACGTCATTATTGATTCTGTGCTTCTTGTGTAGGTCCCATTATTCCAGGGACAGGTAATCCAGCTTGTCTTAATAAAACCGTCATTTGCCCACGGTGGTGGGTTTGATGGTCGATGAGGAGACGTAATAATGCACCACGTGGAACCTTCCTGCCCATCGCTTCAACTTCCTCCACCATCATTTCATCTGTTAATGTTTCTTCTACTCTCGATTTCACACGCTCACCAACTTGCTTATAAGCATTTAAGATGTCAGCAGCGGACGTCGGAACGTCCTGACTGTCACTAGCGGGAGCAACCGATACACCGACTAAACTAGCAAAGCTTACAGGACTATTTGCTAAATGCCAGCCTAACCAGCCTAAAGAGCTATGTCCTTCTACGATTGATTGAGATAACGTCTCATCTGTCATTGCTTCAAGCACTTGGTTTGTCCCTGCAGTAGCGGCAGACCAATCTTGGATAAAATCTTCAACTGTACGATACATGATAATTCACTCCTTTTTAATCAAGTATACATGATAGGCTTTTTCCACTCAAAGCTTAGCATCTGGAACGATTGAATTTAATTTCTCAATCACCTTCAAAGCCTGTGATAGAGGACATTGAAGAAGACGATGAACAATATCACGATTGAGATAAGCACATTAAATAGATGATGAATAATGTCCAGAGCAAAGAAATGGGAACGATGCTCCTGTATCTAGTAGAAAGAATATTTAGAATGAGAGGGTAAATCTATAGTTTTTAAAATGTAATGTATGCGTTTACATTCTATAATTTACAAATAGAGGAGGTGGTTGTAAGATGCTTCAAATAAATGACACGTCATAAATTATGAATAAGCGGACATCATTTTGGAAGTAGTATGTAGGTAAGTAGTGCTATAAAAATAGTAGGAGGGTAAATGTATAATGAAAATGAATAAGAAAACCTTAACTGTATTTATTGTAGCAATATTGAGTCTGTGTATGATCGCATCTCCCGTAAGTGCGAACACGTATTGGCAAAATTGGACCGATGGTGGTGGAACGGTAAATGCTACTAATGGGCCTGGTGGTAACTATAGTGTGAATTGGACAAATACGGGTAACTTTGTCGTTGGTAAAGGTTGGGAAATAGGCTCTCACAATCGGGTTATCAATTATAACGCTGGTGTGTGGCAGCCGTCCGGTAATGCATATTTAACGCTTTATGGATGGACGAGAAACTCTTTGATCGAGTATTACGTTGTGGACAGCTGGGGAACTTATCGCCCTACTGGTACACACCGCGGTACGGTTTTCAGTGATGGAGCGACATATGATCTCTATACAACGATGCGATATAACGCGCCTTCGATTGACGGAACACAAACGTTCCAACAGTTCTGGAGCGTGAGACAGTCGAAGAGACCGACGGGGAACAACGCTAGTATTACATTTAACAACCACTTTAACGCTTGGAATAATGCAGGAATGAACCTTGGAAGTAATTGGTCTTACCAAGTGTTAGCAACAGAGGGCTATCAAAGTAGTGGAAGCTCAAATGTAACGGTGTGGTAATTGATGTGTAAGCAGTAAAACTGGCGGGAACAGATTCATAACAGAAAGATAGCTTTTGGTCGTCGAATGCTATGGCAAATAGGTTCAACAGCCAGCCGTTTCACTTCACCAAAAGATACTTACCTATTTACTACTTCATTCTATCTTGCGACAAGGGGGATGATCTTTAACAATCATTGGGTTGCAAGCATTCTGAATAATGACTAACTTTATTAATATCGATACTAAATTAGATGATCTCTTTCCTTATCCGTCAGTTTGGTGTGATTCGCTTCGCAAGACGAATGGTGAGATTCGACGATAGTAGAGGTGAGTTATAGGTCATTGTGGCGTGCGTGGCCTATAGCTTGCCCTATTCGTTTAGAAAAGGTGTAAGAAGGCATTCAAGTAAAGGCGCTGAAAAAGTTTCATTTTCAACTTTTTCGGTGCCTTATTTAAACAAGGGTGTAATCCATTGTTAATAAAGGAGATTTATGAATGAGAAAGCTACTTATGTTCCTGATCTTTTTTGCGATGATCGTTGCTTCTAGTGCTTGTTCGCAAGAGGAGTCTGCTACCAAAGAAAGCCTAGGGCAGGATGATCGTTTTGTATTCGTTGAAGGTGGCTCTTTTGTGAATGAGGACTCCAATTTCTATAGTGAAGGTGTCATCATAGAAGACTTTTATATCGGCAAGTATGAGGTAACTCAGGCAGAATGGATTGAGGTTATGGGAGGTAATCCCTCTTATTTTGAAGGGGAGAACTTACCTGTAGAAATGGTTAGCTGGTATGACGCGATCGAGTACTGTAATGCAAGAAGTATGGATGAAGGGTTAGTGCCTTATTACAACATTGACAAGGAAAATAAAGATCCGAACAATGAGAGTGAACATGATCCTATCAAATGGACGGTGACGATTAATGAGGGGGCGAATGGATACCGATTGCCGACAGAAGCAGAATGGGAATATGCCGCAAGTGGAGGTCAGTCGAGTGACGGTTACACATACAGTGGAAGTGATGAAGTCGATGAGGTAGCTTGGTATTGGCGAAACGCCGGAGACCAATATTTAACAGGAGACTGGAACTGGCCGATTATTGAAAATAACCATACTAGAACACATGATGCCGGAAGCAAAGATCCTAATGAGTTAGGACTATTCGATATGTCAGGTAACGTAAGGGAATGGTGCTGGGATTGGTATGGAGACGACGTGAATCATGAAAGCGATAGTGGTTCTTATCGAGTAGTCAGAGGTGGCGGTTGGATCGGTGATGTGAGCAGTAGCGAAATATCGTTTCGCGGTCAGTTCGAGGCGAGTGGAAGTGGTCCGGACCAAGGCTTTCGTGTCGTGCGCGACCCAATTGAATAAGGAAGTGGTTAGACAGATTAAGGATATAATATTACCTAAGGGCAACGGTGAAAGTTTGGCTTGCTTGACAATTTTTTTTTGATGAGGTATATATTTAAATGAACTTAATAAGCGATAGATGTTTATTTGGACTTTCTACTATTAGGAACTTTAGCATCCTTTTGATAGATAATATCGAAATGGATGGAAAAGTTTCCTAGAGGTATAAAGAATGAAAAAGTAACGTAAATCGGTCTATTTCATCATTTAGCGATTAGAAATATACTGATATATTTTTGAAGGAAAAAGATAAACATGTATGTATTATAACCTTTATAAAGGTAGCTCTTCAAAAAACTTTTGAAGTTAGTTGAAGGGAAGCCGACAATTTTCAAGATTCATTGATGTTCACCCATCATTGAAGGCTTGAAATTGTCGGCTTTTTTATTGGGGAGATGACTACGCATGAACCATTCGCAATGGAATTGTTTAAATGATTATGTTGGAATAGGAGTAAGGTTAAAGTTAGCTACAGAGGCTGCTTCAATCTCCTTTACGTTTGTTAAGGGGATGGCCGGATTTGATTGGCCACTATCAATTAAGAAGAGGATTGGCAGAACTGATATTTGTTATAATTCGTGTCATAATTGAATGTATAAACTTTTTTAAGGGAGGACTATATGAATAAAACAAAAGGAACGTTTGAAGCTGAAATAAGTAAAGCTGTAACAAAATGGGAGAAGGAGTATCTTGGACGTGGCCCGATCTCTGTGAAATCAGATATTGTACGCGATATGATTATCGTCACATTAAATGGAATATTAACACCGGCTGAGTATAAATTATGCAAGGATAAAGAAGGAATCACCACAATCAAAAGAACTCGATCTGAATTAGTGGAATCAGGTGTAGAAGAGCTAAAGGAAGCGGTTTTTAATATAACAGGAAAAGAAATCGTTAGTTTTCATACTGATCTAAGCACACGTACTGGTGAACGGATGATGGTCTTTAAATTAGCGAATGAGTTCTAATGAAAAATTGTTAGCTAAAGAAGGAGTGATTTAAATGTATTTACGTAAAAACAAAAGGTTGACATTGAATTTGAATGGGAGACTACCCTTCTAAAAAGGGATGAACATTCAATTTTGAAGATATCATGAGGTCGATCATTAATGCTGTATACTAGGAGAATGATGAGGAGATATTTGTAGTAAGAACAAAAGGCAAAGGCTTTCGTGGATTACCTTGTGAAAAAACAAATGGCAAAAGAAGTACTTGGGTGCCCTTGTTGCGATTTCAGAAAAGAAGAGCCGCGTCAGGATGGTGTGACAGCGTCATCTCCCACTTATTGTGATTGGTGTAATCCTTAATTGAGTGTACAATGAAGGAAAGATTATTTAAAAATATGAGGAGGTATAGTCTAATGAATAACTATAAATCAAAAGTTCGTAGTTCTGTTTTCAATGATATCAACCGTGCCCCAAATCGCGCCATGATAAGGGCAATGGGAATTACAGATGAAGACTTTAAGAAGCCATTTGTGGGAATTGCAAGTACTTGGAGTGAGGTTACTCCTTGTAATATGCATATTGACGAGTTAGCAAGAAAAGCAAAAGAAGGGGCTTTAGAGGATGGGGGAACTCCTTTCATATTTAATACGATTACAGTTTCAGATGGTATCTCCATGGGTACCGATGGGATGCGTTTTTCTTTACCGAGTCGAGAAGTAATCGCGGATTCCATTGAAACCGTTGTTAGCGCTCAGAATTACGACGGCGTCGTAGCAATTGGTGGGTGCGATAAGAATATGCCAGGATGTATGATTGCAATAGGGAGATTGAATTTACCTGCTGTTTTTGTTTATGGTGGAACTATTCGACCGGGACATGTAGATGGCAAGGACATTGATATTGTTTCTGCCTTTGAAGCAGTAGGAAAATACAATAATGGAGATATTGACCGTAAGGAACTTCACGAAATTGAATGCCATGCATGTCCGGGAGCTGGATCGTGTGGTGGCATGTATACTGCTAATACAATGGCTGCGGCAATCGAAGCTTTGGGGATGAGTCTACCTGGAAGTTCATCGAACCCAGCTGAGACAGAAGAAAAATTAGAAGACTGTATAAAAGCGGGCAAAGCGGTTATACATTTGATGAATAAAGGAATTACTCCTAAGGATATTATAACGAAGAAAGCCTTTGAAAATGCTATTACTGTTGTAATGGCGCTTGGAGGGTCCACCAATGCAGTTCTTCATTTATTAGCATTAGCTCATACTGTGAATGTTGATCTTAGCTTAGATGATTTTGAACGTATCCGTAAAAAAGTTCCTCATATAGCGGATTTGAAACCAAGTGGTCGTTATGTAATGGAGGATTTGTTTAAAATTGGGGGAGTACCTGCTGTAATGAAGCTCCTTCTTGATGAAGGATTCCTTCATGGCGATTGCTTGACAGTAACCGGTAGCACAATAGAGCAGAATCTATCAGAAATTCAACATTTAAAAAATGGACAAGACATTATTTCCTTTGAAAATCCAAAACGTTCAACAGGTCCATTAGTCATCTTAAAGGGGAACTTGGCTCCTGAAGGTGCATTAGCCAAAATGTCTGGATTGAAAATTAAAAAAATTACAGGGCCAGCAAGGGTTTTTGATTCAGAAACAGAGGCAACAAATGCCGTTTTAAATAATGAGATTAATTCGGGCGATGTGATCGTTATACGGTATGTTGGACCAAAAGGTGGTCCTGGAATGGCTGAGATGTTATCGATTACAGCAATTGTAGTCGGTAAAGGTCTTGGAGAAAAAGTAGGGTTAATTACAGATGGACGTTTCTCTGGAGGGACACATGGATTAGTAGTAGGTCATATCTCCCCTGAAGCACAAGTTGGTGGCCCAATTGCATTAATTAAAGAAGGAGATTTGCTAACTATTGATAGTGAAACGCAAGAACTTGTTGCTCATGTTTCTCAAGAAGAGTTTAATGAAAGAGTAAAGGATTGGAGTCCTCCAGAACAAAATTTAAGGGGGATCCTAGGTAAGTATGCTCGATCCGTTTCATCTGCTTCAAAGGGGGCAATAACGGATTAATGATTTCCAATCATAGGTGATAGCAGGCTTACGTTTTGAATAAAAAGGAGGGGGACGTCAAAAAAGTTCCTCTTCTTTTTTATATATTTTATACAAATTCAACGATTCTTACATACGTGAGGAACAAAAAATCCAGTAGACTTTACAAGAGAATTAGTGACTTATATTAAAGGAGAAGATTTAATGGGTTTGAATATAGCTGACTTCGTAAATAGAACATTAGGTGAAATAAATAAGAAAGATTGTCGAAATTTGGAATGTATTAAAAATCTGATTCAAAAAGCAATTGACTTTTACAATTTGAAATCTTATGAGGAAGTGGAAACAAACCATTTAGGTACCATTAGATGTCTACATATACACTCTATTGTGGAAGAAAATATTTTATCAAAAATTGTAGAGGTCGCAATAAACCGTGAAAAGGATTTAAATATCGAAGCTGTATATGAAGGGCATGTTGTTAGAGAGTATTAAATTGTAAGTGTCGAATAGTCTGCGATACCGTTGTCTATTTTGAGAAGCTTGATACGAGTGAATCCATTGCTAATGAAACTAAGGAACTGAAAAGTCGATTGGTACTTTTTCAGTGGTCTCATAAAGAGGAGGGGACAGATTTATTTAAGGGAATTGTATATATTTAACTGTTAATAAAGTAATGAGTGGCAATGACAAAGCCACCGGGCATCGAACCGATGTCAGCAATTGAACTCGAAAAGTAGAACCTAATGTAATCCTCATTCCGCTAAAAGCTGAAAATAGACGCTCTACAGAATATAGTGTAATCTACGTTCCGCTAATCGAGTAAAAAGAGCTCGAAACGAAGAAGAGAAGCTGACATAGAGGAATAAGGAACCGTTCCGACGAGAAAAAGAGAATTCAGAGGAAATAGCGGAACGAGGAACCGCTATTCCTCAATCATGTTGGATACTCTGTCACGTAGTCAGCTCCTTCTATGTAAGCATCCGTTCGCAAGGTTGTGAGTCAGGAGTCCTCCGCACAATCCCTTGTACTAACTACAACGCAGTATAGAGAAAAGCGGAAGCATCTGTAATAAGTGGAGACATATGCTACAATGTATAAAAAGGTAAAATAAGGAGGTTTTTCATATGGAATGGGTCATCGGTATTGCTTTGGGAGTATTGACCATTATATGGTTAGCGATGGAGTTCGCTACATATGAGGATAATGGCGAAGGTTTTCGTTCCTATTTTCTTGGGTTCAAAAAATATGTAGTTGTTGCTACGTTATTATTCGCTAAAGGGGGAATACTCTATTACGGATTTTTAATGAAGTAGATAAAAGGGTTGGTGACAGTTGAAAAAGAAAATCATAGCGAAAATCGTTGTAGTGTTTGCTAGTTTAATAGTGATATGTATAGCTATATGTGCTTACAGTATCTGGTCTTACAGTGAAGTAAATCAATTAGTCAAAGCAGATGCAGCTATTGTACTAGGAGCGGCTGCTTGGGAGGATGAACCTTCACCTGTCCTTCGTGAAAGAATTAACCATGCCATTTGGCTGTATGATAATGAATATGTAGATAAAATACTCTTCACGGGTGGTAAAGGTGATAATAGTAAATATTCTGAATCAGAGGTTGCCAGAGATTATGCCATTGAACATCATATACCACCAGAAGATATTCTGATTGAAACAGAATCGAGCATTACAGAAGAAAACCTTCGATATGCTAGTGAAGTAGCTTTCGATAATCATTTACATTCCTTTATCATTGTAAGCGACCCACTGCATATGAAGCGAGCCATGTTAATGGCAGAAAACACGGGGTTAGAAGCATATTCTTCGCCAACGCCTAGCTCGATGTATCAATCTCTGAATAGTAAAATTCCTTTTTTGATTCGGGAAGTGTTCTTTTACATCGGATATTTGATAAGCTGGCCGTTTAGAACATTAGTGGCTATGTATATAACTGACCTGAAATGTGTGCCAAGCAGCATATATAGATGCTAGTTATGAATATTACCTGTGAATGATTTAGACGATGGCAAGTATTAAAGGAGGGCTTCCATTGAGGAAAACCAGAATTGATCCTTGGAAAGACGAATGGGAAGAGTCATATAGAAACGAAAAAGAAAAATTGAAAGAAGTTTTTAAGGAGGAACTAGTTGATATTTTTCACATTGGAAGTACCTCTATCCCAGCAATAGGTTTCGCAAAGCCAATAATAGATATGTTACTTGCTTGCCTACATGCTAAAACTCTTCATAGGAACGATTTTCGTCTTTGGTTATTATAAGAATAAGCTGAATGAAAAAAGATTGATGATAGTTAGAACGATGGGAAGAATGATGATATTCCTTTTATGTTTGCCATTTGGATTTTCTGCTTTTTCGATTGCAAACACTGGAGAGGTCATGCTATTTTCATCCATTTATTTAGTTTTCTATTTAACAGTTTGGTCGATTTACTATTTTTCGTTACGGAGTATCTATCAGAAAAAAGTTGCGAACTCAGTTGGATATACATGGTGAATAGGATTAGGAGAAGAAAATGTTGTCGCTTGTTCAACACGATTGGAGGTTGATCGTATACATCAGTTAACCTGTTGCCATTGAAAAAGGATAATCAACTTTATCAGTACTCTTGTTAACATACGTGGGAGGGATTTAATTGGAGACCGAAATTAAGTTTAGGCTAGCTAACGAAAATGATTTAGATAGTATTGTTGCCATGCTTGCTGATGATGCTTTAGGAAGTAAGCGTGAGCGTTATGAGAATCCACTTCCTCACAGTTACATGAAAGCATTTGAGGCTATTACATCTGACCCTAATAACGAGTTAATAGTGGCTTGTGCTGGAAATGTAGTCGTTGGAGTCCAACAAATTACGTTTACCCCTTATATCACACATCAAGGTGGATGGAGAGCGACTATCGAAGGGGTAAGAACGTCAGCTTCGGTAAGAGGAAAGGGTATTGGTACTGAGCTTATAAAGTGGGCCATTCAACGTGCGGAAGAACGTGATTGTCATTTAGTACAATTGACTACGGATAAGAAAAGGCCAGATGCATTAAGGTTTTATGAACGGTTAGGCTTTAAAGCAACGCATGAGGGTCTAAAGCTAAAACGATAATCACTTTTTTTATTGAAATCATGTGGCAGGAAGTGTAAGAATAAAGGAGGCGTAATGTGTTTAAGAAGAACATAAAATTCGCTTTGATGCTTTTAGCTGTCCTTACAATAAAGGATTTATTTTTTGCTGAAAAAATCCAATGGGGTGAGAATTTTATATTTTTTGCTGTCATATTTTTATTGTATTCATTATGGGATTGGTCAAATAAACCTTATGATTGGAATAAAAATAAAAGTAATGATATCCGATGAAGTTGTTGTTCTATTGAACAAATGGTAGCGTTTCTGAAATATGAAGCGCTTTTTTTGTATGTCAATAAAAAGGAAATGAATGTTAAAATGAAGAAGTAGTTGGATGTAATAAATAAAGAGATAAATAAAAAAAATCAATGCTAATTAAGGAGATTACATGAATATTAGAAAACTTAATAAAGGTGAAAAACCGCCAATGGAATTGTTGTTACTGGCTGATCCTTCAAGAGAGATTGTGGAGGACTATAGTAAGAGGGGCGAATGTTTTATAGCTGAAATCGATCAGCACATAATGGGCGTTTATGTGTTACTTCCGACGAGGCCAGAAACAGTTGAGCTTGTGAATGTTGCAGTCGTAGAAGAGCAACATGGTCGAGGTATAGGCAAACGCTTGGTCATGGATGCCATTAAGGTAGCTAAGTCAAAAGGCTACAAAACCGTTGAAATAGGAACTGGGAATTCAGGCATAGGGCAGCTGGCTCTTTATCAAAAATGTGGCTTTAGAATAGTTGGTGTTGATATAGACTTTTTTGTTAAGCATTACGAAGATGAGATTGTTGAAAATGGAATTCAGTGTAGGGATATGATTCGTTTGTCTCAAGATGTATAGGTTAGCCAGGTGAATGATCACGGATGTTAAATAAATTATAAAGGGGAGAGACACTTTTGCTCACACATTTATACTTTGTACGCCACGCGCATTCTACATATACTGCTGAAGAATTAACAAGACCCTTATCTTCTAAAGGTCTGGCTGATGCAAAAAGTATTAGTAGCATTCTTGAAAATGAAAACATAGATTGTGTCCTTTCTAGCCCATACAAAAGGGCTGTGCAAACGGTCGAGTGAATCGCACAATGTATAGGTGAAGAAATTGTCATTGAGGATGGTTTTAAGGAAAGGAACTTATCTGCACAACCTGTTGAGGACTTTCATGTAGCTATTACAAAAGTATGGGAGGAACCTACTTTTTCTTGGGAAGGTGGAGAATCTAATATTGTCGCCCAAAAACGGGGTGTTAAGGCAATGTTGAAGGTATTAGAAACATATGAAGGTAAAAACATTGTAGTAGGAACACACGGTAATATAATGGTCCTAATGATGAATTACTTTGATGAACAATATGGTTTTCATTTTTGGGAAGGCCTTGATATGCCAGATATTTATAAATTAACCTTTGATAAAAAGAATCTTAGAGAAGTTGAGAGGATTTGGCATAGGGGTGGTAGTCAGTTATAGGTGCTACACATAAAAAAAACTCACTTTAATATTGAGAGAGAAGGGCTAATATGGAAGTCATTATGGAAATGTTAGAGCTTAATTCAGACGAGACCAAGTAGCCAAATGCACCCTTTGTCTAAAAGAAAATCATAAGTGTGCAATGATAATAAAATCAAACTTATAAACGTTTACTCTTAAAACAAACGAATTCATAATGGAGTGGTTCAATTGAAGAATGTTTATGTTATCAGACATTGTGAGGCTGAGGGGCAACCACCTGTATCGCCGCTCACGAATAGAGGATTAAAACAAGCCATTGAGTTAGCTACTTTTTTTGAAAATATTAAAGTTGAACGTATCATTTCAAGTCCTTATAAGCGTGCTATTCAAACGATACAACCACTTGCAAAGCAGGTAAATGTCGAGATAGAAGTTAATAGACAATTAAAAGAGCGTGTACTAAGCACTAATTACCTTTTCGATTGGCCTGGGAAATTAAGAAACACATTTGAGGATTTTGAATTGAAATTTGATGGTGGAGAGTCCAGTCAAGAGGCTGCAGAACGAATCACAGAAGTGGTAGAGGATGTTTTTAAAGGTGCATTTGAAAATACAATTATTGTATCACATGGGAATCTAATATCCTTGCTATTAAACTCCTATAATAAAGATTTTGGATTTAACGATTGGTCAAATCTTAGCAACCCTGATGTATATCTTTTAAAATCAGAAAACAAAAAGGTAACTTTTGAACGAGTATGGAGATAACACTGTCCATGAGAACTATCTCACTTAGCATAATCGCTATCATCAAGTACATATCAAACTAGAAAGTGTTTAAATGAAAATTTTTTTAATGAGTAATTAAGGGAAATGGCTGATGTTCACATCAAACAGAATGAATAATAACTCAAGGTGGTTAGAAAATCGTTCTCCAAAATATCTTATTATTTAAAACGAAACTAGCTTATCCTTTTCAAAAATATGGCGGGTTTTATGCAAGGAGTGAAATTATGGATTTAAATGAGGAAGTACCTTATCTTTATCATTATTATGAACGCAATACTGGTCCCTTAAAAAATCTATCCGAACTAGATAGTAACGATGCTGAAAGAATTTTTAAAAAGCTTCAAAAGGAAAATACTACATTCGCTGCTAAACGTC
Source organism: Halalkalibacter sp. AB-rgal2 (assembly GCF_041821005.1). NCBI lineage: Bacteria > Bacillati > Bacillota > Bacilli > Caryophanales > Bacillaceae > Halalkalibacter > Halalkalibacter sp. AB-rgal2. The sequence continues at coordinate 13,352 of NZ_JBGUAV010000032.1, read as the reverse complement.
CAGCCAATTATTTAATAATCCGTAGGGAGCTAGAAGAAAAAATAAGAGAACTATTTATAAACAAAGGCGGCGAACCGAAGAAAGGATTTCCGCATTATTTTATTTTTGGAGAATGTCCTTGGGTGAAGGAATGGTTTCAGGACGGAATGGAAGTGAAAATTCCACTAAAAAAGTTTGATCCAAAAACAATAAGTTTTACTTATGGTGACTCGTTTCCTGCAATGAGATTTCAGGATGGGAAGCCATATAGAGGTCAAGTATATACACTTGAAGAAATTTCAAAAATAATAAAACTATATGGGCTTCCTCAAGAGTGGAATAAGGATGGAAAATATGGGCCTGAGAGATATATTGAAGTTCAGGTATGGGATGATGAACCTTTGCTTTTAAATGGGGGGTGAATTGCCCTCGGATGCGGGATGGCTTGGAACAGGATTGTTTGAAGGTTTTTATATTGTAGGCATCATCACAACAGTATTTGTTGTTAGTATAATCTTTGGTTTTATTTATAAAAGAACAGGTTCACTTTGATCTGTAATAATCATACATTCTGGTTATAATTTTTGTGTAGTGGTTTTCAACTAATGGGGAACGTTAGTTGATGAAAAAAGATGGTACAACCCGTAGGAGGATTGATAAATGGAAATAAGAGAAGCGGTAGAAAATGATATTGAGGCATTAACGTCATTGATGGAGCAACTTGGTTATCCTACTACAATTGAAGCTATGAGAACGCGATTTCATACTATTGAATCAAGTCCTGATTATCATACTTTAGTAGCTTCGTATGATGGAAAAATAGTTGGAATGGTAGGGATGGCTAAGGGGTATTATTATGAGTTGAATGGTGTCTATGTTCGTATTGTAGCCCTGGTAGTAGATGTTAATTTTCGTAATAAAGGGATAGGGAAAAAACTTGTAGTGGAAGCTGAAAGTTGGGCAAGAATAATTGGAGCAACTCGTATCGGATTAAATAGCGGAATCCGACCAGAAAGAGCACATGCACATAAATTTTATAAAAATATCGGTTACGTAGAAAAAAGCAGAGGCTTTGTAAAAAGTCTTCCTAATTAGTTTTGAAGAGTATGTACTTACAAACGAGGGAGAGCATTTAATAATGAGGGAGATAAATGATTGAAAATGATAAGCCTCTTAGTCATCCTACATAGTACATATTCATTTTCAAGTATTAGCAAAAGATACAAGATTGGACGTTTTCCTCGCCTTACTTAAGGTTAATGAGTAGGTAAGGAGGATAACGACCGATGAATGTTTTGAAAAAATTAAACCCAGTTTTTCTAGTCACACTTTTTGGAATTTTGCTGTTTCTCAGCATCGGGGTTTTTTATCCAGAGCGGCTAGACTCTATGGCAGAGAGTGCATTTGCATGGACAACGACCCATTTTTCAGGCTTTTATTTACTAGTAGCGTTGTTTTTTATTTGCTTCTGTTTATTTTTAGCGTTTAGTACATATGGAAAGATAAAGCTTGGTAAAGAGGAAGACCAGCCGGAATACTCCTATTATAGTTGGATTGGGATGTTATTTTCAGCAGGTTTTGGGGTGGCCCTCGTCTTTTGGGGCGTCTCTGAGCCAGTTAGTCATTATATGGACCCACCACCAGGCTATGAGGATCAGTCACTTGAAACGGTTAGAGTTGCCATCCAATACTCGATGTTTCATTGGGGGATTCATCAATGGGCCATCTTTGCGGTCATCGGTTTGTCGATTGCATACGTACAGTTCAGAAAAGGAAAAAAAGGGAGGATTAGTGCCTCTCTTGAACCACTTCTTTCTCATATGAGAGGCTGGCGTCAAGCAGTTGATAGCTTAGCTGTTCTAGCAACAGCAACTGGAGTTGCCACGACACTAGGTCTTGGCGTGATTCAAGTAAGTGGCGGATTACATTATACGTATAACACCCCTGATGGTATAGGAACAGAATTAGTGATCATTGCTCTCTTACTTGTTTGTTATTTAGGAGCAACCATCATTGGCTTAAATAAAGGGATTCAGGTTATTAGTTTTATTAATTTAACACTAGCCTTTTTCCTCATGTTTTTTATTTTTTTTGGAGGGCCAACGATCTATTTATTCCACACGTTCATCGCGGGAATGGGAGATTACGTGCACCATTTTGCCAGTATGAGTTTAGATGTTTCCCCAACGGAAGATAGTAGTTGGCTAGATGAATGGACGATTTTTTATTGGGCGTGGGCAATGGCTTGGTCGCCGTTTGTCGGAAGCTTTATCGCGAGAGTTTCAAAGGGAAGGACGATTAGAGAGTTCGTGATCGGTGTCATGCTCGTGCCACCACTTGTTGCGGTTGCATGGATTGCCGTATTCGGTGGAGGTGCGCTCTTCTTTGAAACAGAGGAAGGGCAGCCTATCGCGGAAGAGGTGAGGGAAGATGTAACGTATGGATTGTTTGCATTGCTTGATCACATACCATTTGGAGGAATCCTTACCGTCCTCTCCATCGGTCTTATTTTCTTGTTTCTCATCACTTCTGCGGCTTCGGCCACGTATGTATTAGGAATGATGACTTCGAATGATTCGTTACACCCAAGTCGTTGGAAAAACATCGTTTGGGGCGTGTTAATTGCAGCAATCGCGACTATTCTCTTAGTTGCTGGCGGTCTTGAGGCGCTTCAAACAGCATCACTAGTGGCAGCATTACCTTTTTCGGTCATTATGGTGCTTATGTGTATGGCGCTTTTAAAGGAACTAAGGGCAAAATAGGGGCTGAGAATCCGAACATTTAGAAAACGTAGCGATGTATATTTAACGAGCGGTTCATGTGCTCCGCTCTGCGGTTTCTCATTTATTAAAATACTTTTGTCCCAGCCTCGCAATGAATCGTATTTTGCAAATAGTAAGGACTTAACATAGGAGAATATTCATGATTGTCTTTGACGAAATTTACGGTGAGTTTGTGGTAGATAAAGTGCTAGAAGAGTTAATTTTAAGTGAGCCTGTTCAAAGGTTAAAGGGAATTCACCAAGGGGGAGCAAGTTATTTAGTGAATGAGAAATGGAATGTAACACGCTTTGATCATTCGATTGGTGTCATGCTACTCATTCGCAAGCTTGGTGGATCATTAGAAGAGCAAATTGCTGGGCTCTTGCATGATGTTTCCCACATCGCTTTTTCTCATGTTATTGATTTCGTTTTTGAAAATAAAGATGGGGTTTTCCCATTGTACCGCTTTATCTAACGTTTCATGACTATAATAAGCTTGAATATTCTGTTTAACGTAATAGGACGCATTCCATAAAAGGACGTTTTTTCTTTCGGATATTCCCATACATCTACACTCACATAATTACTATTTCCCTCATATTCCAAACGTGCACTCGGTAAATTGGGATCTCCTCTCTCTTTATACGTTAGAGATACCTCTTCAACCTCAAACGGAATACTCTCCCAACTAGTCACCAATATTTCTTCTTGGTGTTTTGATAAAAAATTCATTTTTGACAAGTGACGCTATTATGCGGTACTATATACTGGTAGTAAGTGTTACTGAATATCTGTAACACAGAATACCTTTGCTGCATAACACTGAATGCAATGAAATATAAATGGAGGTGAAAATTTGGAAAATATTACAGAAATGCTGAAAGGGGTGCTTGAAGGGTGTGTGCTTGAAATCATTAGCCGTGGCGAAACTTACGGCTATGAAATCACGCAACATCTACGAGAACTTGGGTTCACTGATGTGGTTGAAGGCACAGTTTATACGATTACGATGCGGCTTGAGAAGAACAATTTGGTGAACATCGAGAAAAAGCCATCCACTATGGGGCCACCTAGAAAGTTTTACACACTAAATTCGGCAGGTAAAGAGCACCTTGAAATTTTTTGGGGTAAATGGGAATTTATTTCTGGTAAAATTAATGAACTTAAAACAAAACTAAAATAAAAAGGAGATATACTATGAGTATTCTTGGGAAAATTATCGGTAGTCTGAATGACAAGCGGGAGTGGAAGGAGATGGAGGCTCGTGCGAAGTTACTTCCAAGTGAGTACCATACCGCTTATAAAGCAATTCAAAAATATATATGGACGACTGGTGGTCCAACCGAGTGGAAGGACATCAGCCGTATCTTTGGCAGTATTCTCGATCTTTTTGAGGTAGGTTCAGCGGAAGGCAAGAAAGTTACTGATCTTACGGGTGAGGATGTGGCAGTTTTTTGTGATGAACTAGTAAAGGGCGAGGAAACATGGAGTGACAAATATCGAGCGAAATTGAACGATACGATTGGTCGTGGCTAAAAGCGAAGTCTTAGCATTATTTTTGTCTAACGCGAAGATTAATGATGCAAACCTGAGAATATCGTTCAAGCTTGCAAAGTAATGATAATATTTTGTTTTTTCACAGAGAACTAGATGTAAACGTTTAAATCTACAAGGCAAGTATCGTGAGAACGAAGCGATTTGGGAAAAGTAAATTCAATAGAAAATTTTTACTGAATAGCTGGTTACAATAACCACCTCAACTATTCAGTTATATTTTTAACAAGGTAGTTAGTAATACAGAATACCTGTAAGACTTAGTAGTGAGTGATAGAAAAGGAAGAGAAAAATATGAGCAATGTAGCGATTTCTGTAAAAGAGTTAACAAAGTCGTTTAAAGACAAAGAAGTGTTAAAGGTGTGGATTTTCATGTGCAAAATGGAGAAATTTTCGCACTGCTGGGGTTAAATGGAGCGGGCAAGACACTATGGTTAATATCTTTTCTACTTTAATGAAGCCAAATGGCGGAGAAATAAGTATTTGCGGTTTTGACGTCCAAAGTCAACCGGATCACGTTCGCCAAAGCATCAGCGTGACAGGACAATTTGGGTTCCGTTCGAGTGCTGATATTTTGAATTGGCTTGCAGTAGCTGGAATTCTTGGGCTGTTTACATTGGCGTTGACATGGTTGGCAGTCATTCCTGGACTGAGAACGAGGTCTATGGAGGGAGCGACAGCTTACTCGTACCCGTTGATTTTCCTGCCCTTTATCAGTTCGGCCTTTGTTCCCACCGAAACGATGCCTAAGTTTGTGCGTGCGTTTGCTGAGAACCAACCCGTGACTTCAATCGTGAATGCAGTCCGTGCCCTTTTGTATGAAGGGACTGTTGGCAACGATATCTGGATTGCACTTTCCTGGTGCATCTGTATCATGATTATCGCTTATTTTTTTGCCAGTAAAGCTTTTAAACGCCAATTAGGGTGAGTAGACCATTATGAGTTAGTCAGCACCTCCTCAATGCGAAGCCGAAAAATAGCTATAGTAGTGATGGTGAGTGAGGATGAATGTTAAATAATTTGCTAGGTAAAAAAATCTAAATATTGAGAGAGGATTTTGATATCTCTCTTATACGTAGGAACTGAATTCCATTTTTTAATGGTGTTACTGTGTATCAATGAGTTTTACTAAATCGTTTGACAGTATGGTGATGTAAGGAATAGAAGATCATTAGTATTGATAAATAGGAAAATATATAATACGATGGAATAAATTAATAGTTTTTCATTTATGGTGCTATGGAGACGTGTGTTTCCAAAGTTAAAAGGGAAGTTGGTGAAATTCCAACACGGTCCCGCCACTGTAAAGCGGAGCAATCTATCATATCCACTGTTTGTTCATGAAATGGGAAGGAGATAGAGTTGTGTTGAAGCTAAGTCAGGATACCTGCCATAAATAACTCTGATATTCTCACGGTGAATGGGATAGGGGATCGATTATTCTTTTTTATTAGCTATTTTTATATTCGTTAAAAATGACTTATAAAAACATCTTTCTTCTATTTCTGGTGAAAGGTGTTTTTTTGTGTTAAAAAGCATCTTTGTTCTTGGAGAGTTTTGATGTAACTATTTTTTAATTTTAAAATAAGGGGAGTTTTAGCGATGTCAATCAAATTTGGACAGAGGTATGTAGCAATCGTATTAAGCGTATTAATGATTTTTTCTCTCGTTTTACCAAGCGGTGTATTTGCTGCAAATGAAAGCTTCAGTGAAACAGACCGTATAACAAACTCAGTGACGGTATCTGTAGAAAAATTTACGCTCGGACAAGGGTATGCTATTGAACCGATCCAAGTATCGTTGTCTGAAGGTGAAAAAGTCGGAGAGATTGTAGCAAGAGTACTAGGTAGTGGAAATTATAATGATGGAGTAGACTCGGAAAATATCGTTTATCTATCAAATATTAGAGATAATGATTCAAATGCAGTTGAAATCCCGCAATACATATTAGACCACGCTGATACAATTGGTTCTAAAAGTGATCCCGAGTGGTTAGGGGAATTTGATTATACGTGGATGTCAGGATGGATGTATGTTGTCAATAATGACATGGCTCCAGTTGGAATGGCTCAATATGAGAGTGAAGATGGAGATGTAATTCGCTTACAATTTACGGTTCATGGATGGGGGGCAGATCTTGGTTTCGGTTATGGCCATGAACCATACATACAAGCTGCTAATAAAGATGCATTAACGGCTGAAGTTGCTAAGATTAATAGTCACCCCAATAAGGAAGATATACTCTCATCCTCTATCGTTTCTTCAGCCTATCACAACGCATATGAAGTGTTAGAGGATATGGAAAGTAGTCAAGCAACTGTTGATCAATCGTTAGAAAATCTAGAGAATGCTTTGGAATTGCTTGATGTTGACAAGTCCTCATTGCAATCAGCTATTAGCACAGCTAAGGAAAATCAATCTTCAGTCGTCGTAAGTGTAGATGGTTCTGACGTAGACCCAGAAAATGAATGGGTTACAGAAGATGTGAGCACAGCATATGAAACGGCTCTGTTAGAAGCAGAAGCAGTTGTAGATGATGAGGAATCTACTCAAACGACAGTGGATGAAGCGGTAGAGGTATTGACTGTAGCGACAAAAGCGTTTGATTCCGATAAAGAACAAGGCAAACAAGTTGATACTCTGTCTATTTCATTAGAAGATATTAATCTAGCGATTGACCGAGCTGTTGAGCAGATGATTCACTCAGGTGTCACTAGTGAGTGGCAAGCGATTGGAATAGCTAGAGCAGGTAAAGAAGTTCCCGAAAGCTATTATGAGGATTATTTCTTAGAACATATAGATAATCAAATTATTCATGCTAGCCGAGTCCGAATCACAGATATCGAACGTTTGGCTATTGCAGCAGCTGCGTTAGGATTAGATGCAACAAATGTGAATGGACATAATTTAATTGAGAAAATTTTCAATAGTTCGGATTGGCCAAATGGCTTAGATTCAATGACAGCTCAAGGAATTAACGGTCCAATTTTTGCTTTAATTGCGTTAGATACGCTAGATTTCGATGTTCCAAGTGACGCGAGATGGACAAGGGACAAGCTCGTTCATCATTTGCTAGATTTGCAAAACTCCGATGGGAGCTGGTCTTTGTTTGGAACAGCGCCAAACTATGATCTTACGGCGATGGCGTTAATTGGCTTAGCTCCTTATCAAGCAGATGAAAATGTAGAAAGTAGTATTAACGATGCATTGACTTTTTTATCAGACAAGCAAGGTAGTAGTGGGGGGTTCGATGATCCTTGGAATGGAGGAGTATCAAGTGAGACGACAGCACAGGTTATTATTGCTCTTTCAAGTATAGGTGTTGACCCAACTTCAGATGAGTTTACGAAAAATGGAAATCATTTAGTTTCGCACTTATTAAGCTTTCAACATGATGATGGTGGATTTAAGCACCTTATATCAGAATCAGGTTCTAATGGAATGGCTACAGAGCAAGCATTACAAGCTATCGTTGCTTATAAGCTATTTATAGAAGACGAAGGAAGGCTTTATCACTTTGTTCCAAAAGAAGTTGAAGAAGAAAGGAAAGAGCTCATTGCAGTTACTCCAACGATAACAGACCATCAAGCAACACTGCATATAGAAGATCTTCATTTACTTAAAGATAAAGGCACAATTGTCGTTGAATTAAATACAGAAAATGTTGAGATTATTATTCCTGAGGAGCTATTAGAGGTCCTACTTGAAAAAGAAGTATCTCTTAAATTTGTAACAGAGCACATTGAGATGGTCGTTCCTGTCCATTTGTTTTCTGAAAATGGGGATGCATCTATTAATGTAAACAAACTAGAGCCAATCGAGAGTGCATACAGTCATGTTTATGATTTTACGTTATTACAAGGTGAGGAGCACATCACGCAATTTGATAATACGCCAATTAGCATGTCGCTTCAATTAACTAAAGAAGCGATGTCAAACGTTGCTATATATTACTTAAATGAGCATGAAAATGAATGGGAGAAAATAGGTGGAACTCTTGAAAACGGTTGGGTAACAGCAATAACAACACATTTTAGCCAATTTGCTGTTTTCGCTGAAGATGAACAATCAGTTCCAGAGCCAAGCCCAGAGCCAAGTCCAGAGCCAAGCCCAGAGCCAAGCCCAGAGCCAAGCCCAGAGCCAAGCCCAGAGCCAAGCCCAGAGCCAAGCCCAGAGCCAAGTCCAGAGCCAAGCCCAGAGCCAAGCCCAGAGCCAAGTCCAGAGCCAAGTCCAGAGCCAAGCCCAGAGCCAAGTCCAGAGCCAAGTCCAGAGCCGAGTCCAGAGCCAAGCCCAGAGCTAGAAACAGTTGAGGATAAAAAGGGAGAGAAGAATACTAATAAGAAAGATACCTCTACTCCAGAAACGCAATCAGATCAGACTGTTCAACATGCTGGCGAAACACTTCCTAACACGAATTCGCAAGCTTATAACTATTTGTTAGTGGGTGCATTACTTCTTATAGTAGGTGCAGGGATGTTTGTAAGAAGACGTTTAATATATAAGGGCACGCATTAGGGGGATGAAATGAGCAGAAATAAAAAGCTTTTATTAGCGATAATTGCTGTATTCGCCGTTACGATCGGTTTACTAGGGTTCCAATCGGCACTCTCTGAGTCGGATTATGCAATGAATGAAGTGTCTAAAAAAATAGAAAAATCGAGTGCTGTTGAAAAATCAATTGAAAGTGAGGAGCTTGAGGAAACGAGCTCCCCTTCATCTGAAGAAGCAGCTGAAGAATTACAAGAAGACGATGATAGCGAGAAGAAGCAGGAAGAGAATGATTCAGCTTCAGAGGATCATGGTGAATCAAATAAAGAAGAGCACACAGAAAAGAAGTCAGTTGCCAGCTCAGATCATGAAAAGGGACAAGTCACATCCTCAACCGATCAAACCGCTAGTAACTCAAACTCTGATTCTGTAAGCTCTAAAGAAACAGATAATCGATCTACCGACAAGAAGGTGGAAAAGGAACAAACGTCTCAAAAAGAAAAGAAGACGAACAAAGAACCTGAAACGAAGGAGACTGTTCCAACTGTCACATATTCTATTGTTGCCGAAAGTGATACGATTCTAGCCCCAGTTACCGTTGAAATTAATGAAGGGGACACGGTGTTAGATGTATTGATCAACGTAACAAGAAAGAATAAAATTCATATGTCCTTCCGTGGAGGAACGGGTGCAAACGCCTATGTAGAAGGTATTGATAACCTATATGAATTTGACAGAGGTCAAGGAAGTGGCTGGATGTATAGAGTGAATGGGATTTTCCCTAATCGAGGAGCAGGAGTTGTTCCATTACTAGACGGTGATGTGATCGAATGGCTGTATACCGTTGATTTAGGAAAAGACCTAGGAGCAGAGCTACAGCCGTTTCGACCATAAAGAAAGAGGCTGGGACATAAAGAAAGTGTTTAGCCGAGAATCCGAACAATGTGCGAATGTAGCAGATGAAATATACGTAAACTCCCGCGGAAAGGGAAGTGTATTTCAGGAGCGGTTTATGTGCACCGCTAAGTTTGGGTTCTCATTTATTAAAACACTTTTGTCCCAGCTTCTTCGCTTTTGTAAAGAAAGGAGCACTATATGAATGCCGTTATCCATTCAACTCATCCATTTGTCAATTTCCTATACTATTTGTGTGTAGGCTGTGCAATGATGTTTTTTTCACATCCGTTATTTTTAGGAACAGCTATCTTACTTCTCTGTTTACTAAATATCGTTCATGGAAACAAAACGGTGTTAAGCAAATATGTCTTTTATTTGATGTTCATGGGGTTGATTGTTATCTTATTAAACCCGATCTTCGTTAGGAGAGGATCGACGATCTTATTTTATTTCCGTCATAACCCGATCACGCTAGAATCAATCGTATATGGTCTTGTGATGGCATTATTATTAATCGGTATTCTCATTCTCTTTCTATCGTTTCATCAAGTGCTTAATGGAAGAAAGTTTATGTTTTTATTTAGAAAGGTGTGGCCACAATTGGGGTTATTGTTGATGCTGACGATTCGGTTTGTGCCTTTGTTTATTCGCAGATGGAAAGAAATATATGATACTCAAAAAGTGCGTCAGTATTCGATGACGGAAGGTTCTATTAAGGTGAGAGCACAAAGAGGAATGCTATATATGCAAAAGCTTTTGACCTGGTCGTTAGAGGAAGCACTACAATCAGCAGAATCGATGAAAGCAAGAGGATACGGAACATCGAAACGGTCGGTCTATCACTTATATCATTTGACAATAAGAGATATAGGTATGATTGTTTTTCTATTATCCTTGACTGGGATAGCTATCGTTGGTGCGCAGCAAGGCTATGGGGTTTTGACTATATATCCAGAGCTTGAGTCCTGGACATTTACGTTGTTGGATTGGACATACTTTATCGTATTTATTCTACTAGTCAGCTTCCCAATCCTTTTGGAAGGAGGAGAACATGTAAGATGGCGCTTATTGAAATGACAAATGTTAGCTTTCGTTACCCTAATGAAGCAGTGAATGCTTTAGACCAATTTTCCATTACTATACATAAAGGCGAATTTATTGTGGTTGCAGGGCCTTCTGGCTGTGGGAAAACGACCTTTTTAAAATTGTTGAAAAGGGAATTGACTCCAGTTGGCGATATGGCAGGGACGATTCAATATAAGGGCCAGCAAATCGAGGAATGGAATGAAGCTGATCGTTCAAATGAGATTGGCTATGTTTTTCAAAACCCTGAGAATCAAATCGTGATGGAAGATGTGTTAAGTGAATTGGTATTTGGACTAGAAAATCAAGGAACTGAAGCGGTGGAAATGAGGCAGAGAATCGCAGAAATGGTTCATTTCTTTGGGTTGGAGCACTTATTGCATAAAGAAACCATTACCCTTTCTGGTGGTCAGAAGCAATTGATTAATTTAGCGAGTATCTTATTACTCAAGCCTAAGCTACTTTTACTAGATGAACCTACCTCTCAGCTAGATCCAGTACAGGCGAAAGAATTTCTGCAATTTCTTAGACGATTAAATGAAGAGTTTGGCATGACGATTATTCTTGTCGAGCATCGGCTTGAGGATGTGTTTTCACTGGCAGATCGAGTTACACTGTTATCTGAAGGCAGCCTTGCATATGAAGGAAAAACGAAAGCTGTCATTGAACAAGTGTGGACAAATCAAGATTCAAGATTTCTGTCCTATCTTCCATCGATCTCAAGGCTATTTTATCACTTTCATTTAGAAGGCTCTTCTAAGGGTTTTCCGATAACGGTAAAAGAAGCACAAAACTGGTTGAGTCACTTAGCGATAGATGAAGCCAAGCAGGCTGGTAACATTGAACTCACAAAGGAAGAGAAAGGCTGTACTTTATTACAGGTGAAAAGCATTCATTATAAATATAAGAAAGATAGTCCTCTTATTTTAAAGAATTTGTCGTTGGGCGTATGGGAGAGTGATTTCTTAGCTGTTGTTGGAGGAAATGGATCTGGAAAAACGACGCTTCTAAAATGTTGTGCAAATATCATGCAGCCATTAAAAGGTAAAGTAAAATGGAAAAACAAATCGTTACCGTCCTACAAAAAAAAGGAATGGATTAACGCGGTTGGCTACTTACCGCAAAATCCGTTACTTTGTTTTATGGCTGAAACGTTAGAAGAGGAGCTTTTAACAATTGCATCACGCTTCAATCTCGATTATGCTCATGAACGAATCGAAACGTTGACAAGGGATTTAGGCATTCAATCGATCTTAAAAAAGCATATCCATGATTGCAGTGGTGGTGAGCAACAAAAGGCTGCATTAGCAACCGTTTTATTAACAGAGCCAAAGCTATTGTTGATTGATGAACCAACAAAAGGAATGGATCCGATTTCAAAGAGGGTTTTTGCAAAGCTATTAAAACAGCTTCATCAAAACGGGATGACGATCTTAATGGTCACACATGATATTGAATTTGTAGCGGAGCATGCAAAGCGCTGTGCTTGGTTATTTGATGGTGAGATTACTTCTATTGGTCAGGCAGAAGACGTGTTAAAAGGAAATTATTTTTACACAACGACGATTAACCGGGTGACGAGAGAAGCAGCAGTTCCAGTGTTAACGTTAGAGGAGGCAGATTCTAAATGGAAAACCCGCGTTCCATTTTAATTGTATCCTCTCTAATGATCGTCACCTTGTTATTCATTTCGGTAATCGTATTTGACGATAAGCCCTATTTGATGATATCAATGGCGATCATGGTCTTAACGACGATTCCATTGTTCGCCAGGTTTGAGTTAAAGCAAATACAAAGTAAGGAAATTGTCTTTTTAGCGGTTCTTGCAGCGATTGCTGCAATCAGTCGTGTGCCATTCGCTCCGCTACCGAGTGTCCAGCCGACAAGCTTTGTTATTATTGTAAGTGCGATCGTGCTTGGACCACAAGCCGGCTTTATCATTGGAGCATCAGCAGCAATCGTATCGAACATATTCTTAGGTCAAGGACCGTGGACTCCGTGGCAAATGTTTGCATGGGGAATGATTGGATTAGTGGCAGGATTACTGCGAAATACCGCTATTATGAAGAATAAATATGGATTGATCGGCTATGGCTTTATTGTCGGTATTTTGTTTGGTTGGTTTATGAATCTATGGTTTATTATGGGTTTCTTAGGAGAATTGACGTGGCCAGTTTTCCTATCCGCATACGTAGCTAGTTTCTATTTTGATTTAGCTCACGGTCTTTCAAATGTATTCTTTCTCTTTCTATTCAGTGTCGCATGGATTAGGATTCTACAACGGTTTAAGGAGAAATATGGTATTTTGAGAGAGTACTGAAAAAATATAAATTTTTTTTGTTATAGTAAAAGAATCATTTAGAAAAATTGCAAGTGAAGGGGAAAGTTTACTAAAGAGGTTGTCGACTCGTTGCGAGATAGACAAATAAGAAAATTATTTTGAAGAAGAGAATACAGATGATTTACCAGTAGGTACAACGGTCGTTATTAACAAATTGGACGAAACTGACGTGGAACATGAAGGTTATGTTGTGGCAGGTGATGTGTATGACATTCACTTCACTTATCCAGCAATTGAATCGTTTCATG
>NZ_JBGUAV010000031.1:0-52442 GCF_041821005.1 Halalkalibacter sp. AB-rgal2 | reverse complement strand
GAGAAAAGCCGCTGTGCGGCTTTTCTCATGATACAGCAGTAGAGAGCTGATTAAGTGGAACGGAAAATAAGAATGATTTGTGCTCTTTTGGTGAGAAGTAAGCAATGAGTAATGATGGGCGATCTGTTGAACCATTCTGTCTCAAGTCAAAAGGGATCACCTCAACCATCGTATGTTTGTGTAAATCCTTTTCGTGTAGCTTCAAAGCTTCGAATTCAGCAGAGACAATAGTAGGATGATCAGCGAGCAGAGATAAATAGTGTGACTGTTCTTTCTTCGTTAAGGAGAACGTCCACCATGTTTTTCGTGGCTTGTGCTTTTGATTCTTAAAGAAATCAACAATCATAAGACTCTGAATGTAAGTGAGCTCAGCCTTTGTTCCATAATGTTCAAGAAATTCATATAAACGCTTGAATAAGTCTTCAAGCTGATGACCGATCTTAGCCCAGCCCTTCGCATCCCAATAATCACCAAAAATCTGGAAAAAATCAAATGGAGAGTCAAACTCGTGTGTGACAAGGTACTCAATTGTACGATCCATTCGGTGATCGTTCCAATATTTTTCTAGTACATCTTCTACTCGTTTTATGCGAATGATTTCATCAAAGGTTAGTACATTATTTTCTAAAATTTCGTACGGAGCATGATCCATATAGACATAGTTATGATCTTTAGCACGAATACGTAAGCCTGTCCCACGTAGCATTTTCAAGAAGCCGAGCTGTAATTCTTCTGGTCGCATCGCAAATACGTCATTAAACGTTCGTCTGAAAGAGTTGTAATCTTCCTCGGGCAATCCAGCAATTAAGTCAAGATGCTGGTCAATTTTTCCACCTTCCTTCACCATTGTTACCGTTCTTGAAAGCTTCTTGAAGTTTTGTCGACGCTGAACAAGCTCGTTCGTTGCATCGTTTGTTGACTGCACACCAATTTCAAAACGGAAAATGCCAGGAGGTGCATGTTTATTTAAGTATTCAAGAACCTCTGGACGCATAATATCTGCCGTTATTTCAAATTGGAAGACACATTGCTTATGATGTTCAATGAGAAATTGAAAGATCTCTAGTGCATAATCACGTTTAATATTAAATGTTCGATCGACAAATTTAATCAGCTTTGCTCCGTTATCAATTAAATAGAGTAAATCGCTTTTAACACGCTCAATATTCACATACCGGACGCCGACTTCAATAGAGGAAAGGCAAAATTGACAGCTATAAGGACAGCCACGACTCGTTTCAAAATAGGTGACCCGTTTAGAGAGCCCGTCTACATCCTCTGGGAAACGATAGGGAGAAGGAAGGTCGTCTAACTTTAATTTCGGTCGAGGTGCGTTAATAAGGATGTCTTCCTCTTTGCGATAAGCAACCCCAAAAACCATATGGTATTTCTGAGTAGTGGTCATTTCTTCAAGCAAATGCTTAAAGGTTTCTTCACCTTCACCGATAATAATAAAGTCAACAGCAAAAAGCTCCTCCATCCATTTCTTCGTATCATAAGAAACTTCTGGACCACCAAGGACGATCTTTGTTTGTGGTAAAACTTTTCTTAGCATATTGATGACTTTGATTGTTTCTTCAATGTTCCAAATGTAACAGCTAAAGCCAATCACATCTGGCTTACGTGCATATAAATCAGAGACGATGTTCATCGTCGGATCTTTAATCGTATATTCTACCATTTCAATGGGAAAATCAGGCTCTGCATAAGCCTTTAAACATCTAAGTGCTAGACAAGTGTGAATGTATTTCGCATTTAACGTCGTAACGACGGTTTTCATGATTCAATCCCTCAATTCTATTCATGTTTGCTCCTAGTGATCATACCATAGAACTGTGTTTGTAAAAAAGGTTGTTCAAGAATGGTGAAAATGATATTTTTCTGTTTCTTACAAAGGAGAGCAGGAAAGTCATCGTGTCTGTCGAAATGGAAAATAGAAGATAGCGAATGGTTGCAAGAGGTAGGAAGTAGGTGAAACAGTGAAAAGTATTTACATCATTACAGGACCAGCTGGTGTAGGAAAGTCCACTATATCAAAGAGATTAGTAGAACAGTTTAACGAGAGCGCATATATAGAAGGTGATTTGATTAATCATATGATTGTTGGGGGTTACCTTCCACCGTGGGAAAGTGAAGAGTTGCTTACATTAACGTGGGAAAATATCGCGAGCTTAGCAACGAATTTTTTACGAGCTAATAAAGACGTCGTCATAGATTATATTGCTTATCCAGAAGATGTGGAAAAAGTCATACAAAAGGTTCGAAGTGAAGGGTGTCTAGCTAAGATTTTCTACGTTGTCCTTTGGGTCGATCATGCTGAATTGTTAAGAAGAGATCAATTACGAGATGAACAATACCAAATGGGGCAACGTTGCCTAGAGCTAGTAGAAGAATTCAAAAGCAAGCAAATCAGTGAACGCTATTATTATCATACTACTGATGTTACGGCTACAGAGGTGGTGGAGAAGATAAGAGAGAAAGACGAATTTATCGTAAATGAAAAAATAGAAAGAACAGATTAATCAATTGGAGATGACATGATGTTGTTGAGAGACTAGTCGAATTGAGTTTGCATGGCTAGATTATAAATTGAATAGTGAAAAGGGGTAAAATGTGTTGAAAGGAGAGAAATATAATTCGACAATATTTACTAGGGGCTGTAACGGTTTTATTATTAGTAGGCTGTGGTGATGATCATCAAGAAAAAGACAGAGGAAGTGAATCTGATCCGCCATTTTCAGTTGAGCGGTATGAGGAGTTTGTTGAACATCTGATGGAGAATGGTGGAATGTCATTTGAACATGCTCAAGAGGAATCTTATCTTGTTCAGTTAGAGGAATTGGCTATCCTAACTCGTGCAAATGAAGTTGGGATTCGTGTTTCTGAAGAAGAAGCACAGGTAGTCATTAATCAAACTAAAGAAGCAATTGAATCAAAGAATGTAGATAATTGGCAAGAAACGAAGGAAAGCATTGATGAACAGATTCAAGAGCTAGGCATTTCAGAAGAAGAATATTGGAATGAATTTCTTATTGAGCCTTATCAACAAACGTTAATGAGGCAGCATTTGATGGAATACGAACAAAAGGAATATCCAAAATTGTCATGGAATGAACGGAGAGAGCAATTGATTGAACAGTTTAAACAGAGAGAAGCAGAGCAAATTGCCGAGTTTAAGGAAGAGGCTGGGCTGTAAGTAATATAATAGAGAAAAAGCACACTTTCAGGCTACGCATTGTAAGTGTGCTTTTTGTTTGGAAGGATCTTTATTTTTAGTTTAGCTCAACCATATATAGCGATCTTACACGAAGGATTTAAGAAACGGCTACATTTTTTTCCTGTCTTTTTCCGACAAAGGCCATTTCTCGCCATTTTCCACTGCGCCAACGTAGATACATTAAAAATCCACGTAACCATTCATCAGCAACCATTCCAAGCCATATACCGACTAAGCCCATATCTAAGTATATACCGAAAAAGTAGGCGACAGGAATACTCACACCCCACATTGAGATAACGCCTAAGTAGACAGGGAACTTCACATCGCCAGCCGCTCGTAAACAGTTAATGACTACGAGATTAAAGGAACGGCCAGGTTCCATAATGACATGAAGTAACAAGAGAATACTTCCTAACGCAATAATATCAGGGTTGTCTGTGAATATGCTTAAAATGGGATTACTTAAGATATAAAAGATTGCTGACATGCCAAGAGAAATCAAAATGGCTAGCTTCAAACTGCGAATACAACGTTTATATGCTGCATCGAGCTGTTTTGCTCCGACCTGATAGCCGACGATAATTTGCGTCCCCTGTCCAACGGCTAATCCGAAAAGGAGAGCAAACATCGTTACATTTTGCACGTATACACGTGTCGTTAACTCTTCAGCTCCAAACATGAGAATAAAGTACATAATGACAAGCTGGGAACCATTATAAAACATATGCTCACCAGCCGTTGGGATACCAATTTTTAATAAATTGCGCAGCTCAACCTTTGGAACACCTTTTAGTAGATAAGGAAAAGGTAAATCGTTAGGAATTCTACGGTATAGTAAGTAAGCAACGATCGCAAGTCCGATACAACGACTGACCGCTGTTGAAATGGCCACACCAGTTACACCTAGAACAGGCATTCCGAAAGCCCCGAAAATGAACAAATAGTTTCCGATAATATTCAAAATATTCATACCGATAGTGACGTACATGACGTCCTTCGTGAATTGATAACTTCTCAAAATCGCACTAACTGTCATCAACAGTGCTTGCACAAATGAAAAGCCTCCGACAATAACCATATACATCGTTGCTTCTTGTAGTAGCTCTTCAGGTAAACCCATCATCATAAGTAAAGGAGCACCAAAAAAGATCAATCCGATACTAAGTAGAAGGCCAATTGCCAAGTTTGCACAAATAGATACGACAGCGACTTGACCAGCTTCTTTTTGTTGTTTTGCTCCTAAGTGTTGTGCCACAAGGACGCTTGTTCCAGTTGCAATAAATCCAAACATGACGATCACAAACATGAAGATTTGATTGGCAACTCCGACGGCTGCAACCGCATCATCTGAATATTGGCTAAGCATTAATGTATCAGCATTACCCATAATCATATGGAGCATAATTTCAATGAAAATTGGCCAGGTCAAGGCGAAAAGGGAAAGCTGTTGAATTTTCTTTTTGTTGTTCTGTTGAATGTCCATTTTCTCACCTCAGGAATAATCATTTGAAGATTATACTTCATAATGATTGATTTGTATGTAAAAAGTTTGAAAATTGTTAAGAAGTTCAATGAAACCTCTAAAAAGTACAGTTTTACTTAGCGGAAAATGCTATAATACAGGTATATAATGTCAGAGAGGGGTACATAAATGCCGCAAAGCAAGTCATTTCGCATTATGTATGCGTTCATCTTAATTTTATTAATCATTTATTTAGGAACGTTAGTAGAGTGGATCTTCAAACCCATTGTCGTTCTAGTACAAACACTGTTTGCTCCTATCGCTTTAGCAGGGGTCTTGTTTTATTTATTGCGACCTTTTGTAAATCTCTTATCAAAAAAAATCCCTCGTGGAATGTCGATTCTCATTTTATATTTAACAGGTGTTTCTCTTGTTACGCTGTTGATTTTGTTAATAGGTCCAGAATTACAGAAGCAGTTTTATAGCTTAGTTGAAACACTTCCGGCATTTACGCGCGAAGTACAAGGCATGTATAATGCCTTGCAAGATAATGAATACATAGCTCGTTTCCAACAAGGAAATGAATTTTCGTTTGAAAATATCATTGCTGATTTTGGTGAATATTTAAATAATTTTGTCACAGCTTTAGGCTCTAACATTGCTAGCTTTCTTGGATTCATTGCTAATGTCGTGATTATATTAGTTGTCATTCCGTTTATCCTTTTTTATATGTTAAAAGAAGGTGAGAAAGCACCGAAGCAAGTGTTACGGTTATTACCTAGTAAGCAACAGCAGGAAGGACGCCGTATTCTAAAGGATATGGACTTTGCCTTAAGCTCCTATATTCAAGGGCAAATTATTGTCAGTATTTGTGTCGGGGTTCTAATGTATATAGGCTATTTGATTATTGGCGTCGAGTATTCGCTTGTGTTAGCTCTAGTGGCGATGTTTACGAATGTCATTCCGTTCGTTGGACCATGGATTGGTACAATCCCAGCAGTAATTGTTGGATTAATTGAATCGCCATTTATGGCTTTACTTGTCATTATCGTTGTTGTCGTAGTACAGCAAATTGAAAGTAATCTCATTTCTCCGCAAGTAATGGGAAGGAAATTAGATATTCACCCGTTAACAATTATTTTGTTGTTATTAGTAGCAGCAAGATTTGCCGGCTTCTTTGGATTATTACTAGCCGTTCCTACTTATGCGGTAGGTAAGGTTATCGTTTCTCATACGTATCGCTTGTGGCGTTTAAGAAGTAAGCCTGTTGATTGACAATTGACTCGTAAACGGGTATCGTATCGTTAACTTATATATGAACTGTGATGAAAGAGGTGCTTGGTAGTTGAGTTATGTAGTTGATGGGATTGAGCAGGTTGATGTAGAGGAATTGGCGTCATTGTTAAAGGAAGAGACGGATACACTTGTCATTGATGTTCGTGAATATGACGAATATGATCAGGGTCATATTCCCGGTATCCCACTTATTCCGATGCAGACGATTCCGCAATATACGGATAAGCTTGATAAAGACCTTTCTTATATTTTTATTTGTCGTAGTGGAGCAAGAAGTCAAAATGTCGCTCTTTATTTGAAGGAACAAGGCTTTGATCACGTAAAGAATTTTGCTGGTGGCATGCTTACGTGGGATAAAGAAGTTGAAACAGGGCTGGAATGGGTTGTCAAAGACGTGAAGGAGTTAAAGAAATCATGAGTGAAAAAACGGATCACCTTAACCTATAGGTGATCCGTTTCTTTTGAATAGGAATGCTCTCCTGCGCGCCTGTTCTTTAATTCTTGTCGATTTTTTTGTTGATTTCTTGCATTGTTGTCTTTTTTCTTTTTGTTGTTATCACCTGTTTGTGACATATTGTTCACCTCATTAAAGTAAGAGTAAGTTATGCTTTATTTTAGCGTAACCAATTGTCAGCGAATTATGAACATACACTTACGATGATGTTTAAAAATTAAACAGAGAGGGAAAGTAAGAACTAATCACAATATATGGGGTGATAGAAATGAAACGAAGGAAAGCATGGTTATTGTTAGCTGGGGCAGCTGGAACGACAACATTGCTTATGAGAAATGAAGAATTTCGCTCGAAGGTAAGAAGAAGCTACGGACAACTAAGAAGCTATTTCAAAGACAGCTCAGTTATGAATAAAGTAAAGGATCGACGCATTGGTCATTCCCATCCACATGATTACGATGATCATAATATGGTCGAAGAAGGGGCTATGACAAGTATTAACTACTATAACAAAGCACAGCAAAAGGATCACCAGTAGGTGGTCTTTTTTGCTATTAGATCAGAGCGTGTGACAGAAGTACACAATTCTTAGAAGACTAATTATAAGGAATAGTGAAAATGAATGAAAAAATCATCATTTTTCTCAATAAGATTGGGAAATGCTATAATTAGGAAAAAGGATGGATAGGAAGTGATTTGAATGATTTTCATTAATAATGAAACGATTGCGGGAGTTCCTACGTTACATGTAGTAGATAGAGAAAAGGAACTAGAGAAGCTCCCAACGGTTTTCTTCTTGCATGGATATACAAGTGCGAAGGAGCACAATTTGCATATTGCTTATATATTAGCAACAAAAGGCTTCCGTGTGCTGTTACCAGATGCTGTTTATCATGGCGAACGTCAAAAAACGGAACAGAACCGTGATTTGAAATTTTGGGAAATTGTTTTAACGTCTATTCATGAACTTGAGCTATTGAAGGAGCATATGGTCAAGAATGGATTAGGAAATGACCAAATTGGTGTGATTGGAACGTCTATGGGAGCGATTACGATGTATGGAGCATTAGCTCGTTATCCCTGGATTACATCAGCTGTGTCATTTATGGGAACGGCCTATTATCAAGTTTTTTTGGAGGAGCAGCTTAAGGCGCTTGAGACAAAGGGAGTTGATTTACACGATCTTCGTCATGAAGTGCTTCATCAAATCAAGCCGTATGATCTGACTGCACAGCTTGAACGCCTAAATGGACGACCACTGATGATTTGGCATGGTAAAGAAGACCAGGTCGTACCGTATCCTTTTTCAGAAAAGCTATTTGGTGAATTAGAGAGGCATTATGAGGAGCATCCTCATCGTTTGAAATTTGTTGCAGAGGATCGTGTCGATCATAAAGTATCTAGAAAAGCGGTCTTATCATCTGTCGAATGGTTTGAACAACATTTGTTAAAGGATCAAATTTCATAATGTCGATTAGAAAAGAGGCAGAAAAAACGGTCGTTATTATTCTCGGGGCACTTATTATAGCCATTGCGTTAAATTTCTTTTTAATACCAGCTAACGTATTTGCGAGTGGCTTTACAGGAGTGGCACAACTTATTGCCGTTGTGCTCCCGTTATCAACGGGAATTATCCTGTTCGTATTAAATATTCCTGTGGCCATTCTTGGGTGGTTAAAGGTAGGGAAGAGCTTTACGTTGTATAGCTTTTTAAACGTTGTTCTTACAACATTCTTTTTAGAAGTCGTGCCAATTAGGCATTTTTCACCGGATATTCTATTGAATGCTGTGTTTGGTGGTGTATTATTAGCAGTTGGTGCTGGTATCACCTTAAAATGGGGAGCTTCTTCCGGAGGACTTGATATCATTGCTCTAATTTTATCGAGAGTGAGTGATCGACCGGTTGGTGTTTATTTCTTTCTTTTAAACAGCATCATTGTCATTACGTCAGGATTTCTATTTGACCCTGAAAAAGCGCTCTATACACTTGTTACTCTCTATGTTTCATCACGTGTGATTGATGCTATTTATACGCGTCACGTGAAGGTAACGGCGATGATTGTCACGAAAAAAGCAGATGATGTCTCTAAAGCGATATATGATTCTATGGTAAGAGGAATTACTCGAATTCCAGCAAAAGGTGGGTATTCTTCAGAAGATAAAGAAGTACTTATGATTGTCCTTACCCGTTACGAACTATATGAACTAAGGGAAGTGATTCAAGGAGTTGACCCAGAAGCGTTTACGAATGTGCTGCAAACCTCAGGAATATTTGGGTTATTTCGAAAAGATTAAGTGAGAGGGGATTCAAATGAAAAAGATATATATATGGGTAGGAATGGTATTATTGCTGATCCTGTCAGCGTGTGGACAAGGCTCAAATTCGCCAACGACAGGTATCGGAGGTGAAGAAGAAGTGAGTGATTGGTCATATGATGTTGAAGTCGATCAAAGAGATGATGAGCTTGATGTGACGATGACGGTGACAAATCATCAAGAAAATGAAAGCAACCTTGACTTTTCATCTGGACAAAAGTATGAAATCACTTTAAGAGATGAGAGTGGAGAAGAGGTCTATCGTTATTCTGAAGGGAAAATGTTTACGATGGCGATCGTCATTGAAACGGTTTCTCCAGGAGAATCATTGTCATTTACGGAAAAGGTTTCTTTAGAAGGATTAGAGGAAGGAGAATATGAGTTAGAGGCTGAATTGCTCATTATCGCGATTGATGGGAAAGAGCTTGAAGATCGTGACATGTTTAAAGAAGTTTTAAAGATTGGAATCGAATAATGTAAGAGGAGAGCACGGGGGAAGTTCGCTTTTAACTTTTTCAATGCTCTCTTTCTTTTAAAAAGCAATAAAGTTATTTCATTAGTAATGAAAATGTATAAAAGTTATATCTGTGCTAAATTGTAGGCGTTAGCATAAGATGATCTATTTTGATGAGGGGAATTGGTCTGTATTAAATGAGACGTCTCAAGCTATTTTTAGTGGACTTTCTCGTGAGGATCGCACCTGCTTTTTTTGAAGGGTATATATGATAGGATAGAAGAAAAGGTAAATCGATAGGTTAGGAGAATACGATGAGCACAAATCAAATGAAACGGAAATGGATGATTCAAGCAGGCATCTGGTTAAATGCAGTGGGATGGGCCTTTATTTTAATTGAGGAAATGCCTACATGGCTTTCGAATGTAGGCATTCCCTTTGCAGTGGGCGGTTGTAGCTTGCTATTGCTATCTAATCTCTTTAGAAGGGAACGTGCTTCCAATTAAGGATAGTGAAAAAGATTAACGATCAAGGTGTTTTTTTTTCACCTCGTCTTGTATGGCTTTTTTTAACGTGTAAAAAGGATGATTTTTTTTTGTAGAATCATTGTTTTTTTTAGGCTGTGCGATATCAATGTCCTTTCCTGTCCAAAAGGTATTGAAAGGTTCCTCTAGCTTCGTCAAAAGTATCACTCCTTATTTGTTTAAATGGATTACGAAAGTTTAACAAGCTCAAGTATTTCATCATTCGAAAGCTCAGTAATTCGTTGCTCACCAGCTGCAAGGATATGATTGGCAAGCTCTTGCTTTTGTGATAACAATCGGTCAATTCGCTCTTCTAATGTGCCAGTTGTCATTAATTTATGAACTGTCACATCTTTTGTTTGGCCTATTCGATATGCGCGATCTGTCGCTTGGTTCTCAACCGCAGGGTTCCACCATCGGTCGTAATGGATAACATGAGAAGCAGCTGTTAAGTTTAATCCCACTCCACCAGCCTTCAAAGATAAAACAAAAAATGGGGTTTTCGCATCTTGCTGAAATAATTCAATCACCTCTGTTCGCTTCGCACGTGTTAAGCTCCCATGTAAAAAAGGTACCTCTTTCGTATAACGTTTCTCTAGCTCCTCCACGATTAAACGTCCCATTTCTTTATATTGAGTAAAAATAAGCACCTTCTCGTTATTGTCATACATATCTTCCACGAGTGAAAGCAAATGATCCCACTTTCCAGATTGATGCTCCTTCGTTGGTTCCTTAAGAAAATGAGCAGGGTGATTACAAATTTGCTTAAGCTTCGTTAAGGTTTGCAAAATATGAGCTCGTCTTTCTAAAGCACTGTCCTCGTTTAGTCGTGTTACCATATCCTCGACCACAGCTTGATAGAGACTAGCTTGTTCTACGCT
Source organism: Halalkalibacter sp. AB-rgal2 (assembly GCF_041821005.1). Classification (NCBI taxonomy): domain Bacteria; kingdom Bacillati; phylum Bacillota; class Bacilli; order Caryophanales; family Bacillaceae; genus Halalkalibacter; species Halalkalibacter sp. AB-rgal2. Next base: position 41,835 of record NZ_JBGUAV010000031.1, on the reverse strand, counting down.
TAAATAGACAGGATGAACGATTTCATTCTTAGCTGGAAGATTTAAAGCAAGGCTCTCATCTGCCTTTGTCCTTCTTAACAGAAAGGGACGGATTAAAGCTTGTAATTTATGGAGCTGTTCTTGATTTTGTTCCTGCTCAATTGGTTTCATAAAGTTCGATTGAAAGGAGTAATACGATCCTAAAAAGGACGGATTTAGGACGTCTAATAATGACCAAAGCTCTCGCAAGCGGTTTTCGATCGGTGTCCCTGTTAAAGCGATGCGATGAATCGCATCGATTTTTTTGATTGCTCTTCTTTGTTTAGTTTCAATATTTTTAATATGCTGCGCTTCATCTAGCACGAGACCATTCCAACGGATGCTCGCAAATAAATCTTCATCCTTTACCATTAATTGATACGTGGATATGATCAAATCCCATTTCTCTAAATTCTCAATATCTGAGATGCGAGTGGAGCCGTGATGAATGAGAATGGTAAGAGATGGAGCAAATCGTTGACATTCCTCTATCCAATTTTGTAGAAGCGAAGTTGGACAGATTAATAAAAAAGGAGTTCGATTCAATGATTGTTGCTCTTGTTGGTCAATAACATGAAGAAAATAGGCAATCGTTTGAATTGATTTTCCTAAACCCATATCATCGGCTAAACACCCTCCGAATCCGATATGTCGTAAATGGACAAGCCATGATACGCCATCGTGCTGATATGGACGGAGTTCACCGTGTAATCCATCCGAAAGTGAAACCGATGGAGGAGAGTTTGTATATAGCTGATTTAACGCTTTTTCGAGCTCTTTCTGCCATTCAATTTGAACGTCAACATGATCAAATTGGTCATTTAACTCATTCGTTTGGTCGAGCTTCCATGCTTCCAAATATGATGTACGTTGCTTCATTTCCTCCAAGTTCGATTTTAGGGTTTCGGCGAGTGAGCGATCCCATGCGATCCATTCTCCATTTATATAGACAAACGGCTTTTGTTCTTCAACGATTTGTTTAAATTGCTTTTCATCTATTTGTTCATTACCGATCGCTACTTGATACGTAAAGGACGCCACGCTTTGCCAATTAAGGAGAGGCTCTGCGGAGGACTTTTCGATAAGGTCATGGTCTAGAGAAATAGATACTTTTGGTTTTGGACGCTCGCTCATCCACTTTGGAATAATTAGGTGGAAGCCTAATTCTTGTAACATCTCATCCTCATTTGTAAAGAGGTAAAAAGCCTCTTCTGCCGAAAGTGTTAGTGTCGGAGATGAAAGACGTAGAGAATGCAGTAATGGAATACGCTCTCTAAGATTGTGTACATCTTGCTTTAGCTGAGCAATTGGATTCTCATGCCAAGGATGCTCACCTAATTCGAGTTGTTGCATCTTGACCATCCGTGTAGGATGCTTTCGGTCGATCATACAAAGAGAGACTGTCCACTCACCATCCTCTGTCTTAGGTTGTTCAAGTACGAGGCCAGAAAGAAACGGTTTAGCCGTTGTAATTCCTGCTTTCACATTGAAATCTTGTACGGTGATCGTTGACGGTTTCTCTCTATTTGTTTGTAGCTGCTTAATCGACTGTTCAATCGATGGATCTACGATATTAAGCCATTGCAGAAAATAAGGAGCAATCGATGTTCTCTGGACAATCGAACGAATCCACGAGTCGCTAAGCTGTCGAATGAGCTTTTGAAAATCGGTATATGTAAGTCCTTCATGATTGGATTGAATATGAAGGCTAGCGGGTCGAACAGATTTAGCGGCATCAGGTAAGGCATCGTACCATTCCTCAAATGGAAATTGAATAAGTTGCCATTTTCCATTTGGGTCCGGTTCAAAATGACCATCTGCAATCATTTGTTCTACATAAGAAAATAATCGCAGCCATTTTTGAATATCAGGTGTTAGCGTAATGGCACGATCGTGTTGCCAACGCTTAAAAAGCGAAAGATAGAGATAAATCGATTCAAGTGATAGGAGTAGTCCTTCAATGGGAAATGGGTACTCCTTCATTGCAGAGGTAGCCTGATAGATCGTTGTCTCCCCAGCAAATGATTGATACTGTCTTTCCTTAATGGGTACTTTTATGACCGCTTTTCCTTCTTCGATAAATGTTCCATAATAGGAGATCTTATCATTCCGAAAAAGACGTAGCTTTAATTCAAATGGTGAGTATAGAAAAGGGTATTGGAAGTTCCCTTTTTGCTCAAAACGAGAGTTTGGTGAGCACTCTCCCCATATGAAGAAGGTGTTCTCGATCCAACCTCCGTGGACAAAACAGTTAGAGTTCAAATGACTTCAACTCCTCAATGAACGCTTTGTACGTTCGATATTGCTTTTTTAACCGCGTGAGAAATGGTTCGAATTTCTCCGAGGTATTTACTGTTGTATATAATTTCTTTAAATGTGAAACGGCTAATGCAGCATGCTGATAATGCACTCTTGATTTCTTTTCTACTAAGCGAATGATTAATTGATGGTAAATAGGAATAGCTAAATCAGGCCTTTCTTTCTTCATTGCTTCTAATAAGGCTTTTTTTTCTGGGCGAATTTTCACTGGATCAAATTCGTTTAAAAGAAAATGCTCCTGTGCCTGTTCATATTCTTGTGCATATAAGAGTAATTGTTCATATGCTCTAACTGATTCTGTTTGATAAAGTTGATTCTTTAATTTTATTAATAAATGGGCTATTCGTATTTGTTTCTCTTCTTTTGTTAAGTGCTGACTTAATTGAAGGAAGCGTTGGAAATTAGGAGTAACGAGCCAACGCCTCCAAACTACATCCTGTTCTTTTGCCGTTTTGGCGTGCACTGCCTTGTATTCCTCCCAGATCGGTTGAAGAGATCCAAATGTTTGTCTTTGTTTTATAAATAACGTATCAAACCATTGTTTGATCGCAAACCAACGTTGTCGCTCCTGCAATAGTTGAAAATGCGGATAAATGTCAAGTTCAATTAATTGATGTCTTCGAGCTGATAACAAGGAAAGAGCTTGATCCTCTTTTCCATTTAATAAAGAAATATATGAATAAAGAAGAGCAAATGAATACGATATTTCTTCAGCCACATTTGAAAAAGCTTCATATATATACTCAATCTGCCTAGGCTCTAATCGTTTCGTATGTATTTGAAACAGGCGTGGCCAAGGAGAATCGGGAACAGCTGCCTGCTCTACTAGAAGTTTTGTGAATGTAGCCATTGCTTCTTCTGTTAGGTAGGTTTCTTCATTAAAGGAGTCTCGATATAGACCATCAAAAATGAAAAGAAACCTTCTTTCGTATAAATCATAGGTCTTGTCTGCTTGAGAATATTTAGCTAATTGATCAATATAAAATATGGTTAGTAACCATTTTGGTTGAAAGTCAGCTGAATCAATGGTTTGTATCGCTTCTTGTGTGAGCACTTCTAAAGAGCGATTCGTCACATAGCGAGTTGCTGTTAGCTTATTATATAAACGATAAATAGACGAATTTAGTTGTGCTGAATTTATTTCATTCAGTACGTAAGAATGAATCAATGTATGTCACCTCTTCAATGAGTCCATTCTTATATTGTATCGCTTCTTGTGTCAGAAAGAAAGGTGAGAAGGTTGTACGGGGGAAATGGGAAGTGGCTTCCGAAAAAATGCAAGCACAGCTTGTGCTTGCGGTTAGACCTATCAAGTTGAAGGTTAACGCGTGAAGTCTGTCTAATTAAAGGAGTTGCTGCACTTGTTCGCGCCTAGATAATAATCGTCGTAATTTTCGTTTATGTGTCTCGACCATTGATTCATCCGAAGATTCTAATGCTTCGTGTAACTCCATTAAGACATAATCAATTTCAAGGTTCATGACATTATAAATCGTCTTGGCATTTAATGACTTGTCGTTTCCTTTATACTGGATCATCGAGCCATTTTGATTCATCATCACCTTTTCACTCCCATCAATTTCAATCATCGATTCAATATCACCTGACTGATATGAAGTAATATAAAGAGGCCCATCAGTCGAACGTTTGACAATTCCATTTCCCTTTTCATGTTGTAGCAGGCTTTCCAAGGCGCTTGCTAATCCTTCATCATAAATATAAATGGATTCTGCAGACAGCGTAAGGAATTCCGTGTTGCGTAAAAATGGGAGTTCGTGAACAGATTCATCACGTTCGATCATGAGATAAATCGTTTTGGCGTCATAACGCCAATAAAGAGAATAGTGTTGATTCATCATTCTTTTAATAAACTGATGTAGGGAAGCCTTAGATAGTTTGATATAAATATCCGAGAATTCTACATCGATAAAAGAATTTCTCATGATATACACGCTCCTTTAACGCCTTAACATCCTATTCAGTTGGATTGCTATATCTTATGAAGAAGAGGTGAAAAAAAGAAGCGAAATGCCTACTTTCTATGGAATTTGGGTGAGGAAAAAATTATAGGTTATGAAGTAGGGGGGAGTGATGATGTTTTTTATTATTAGGAGTAGTATGAAAGGGGCTTTGGAGTCGATTAGCAATGGATTAACAAGTTACGTGCTTGATACGAGTGGTTTTTCTCATATCAAGCTTTTTTTATGCAATGATGCGCAAAGTGCCCCTATGGATGTATGATGTTGTAATTGAATCTTATGATAAACGGAGAGCGTCTTCTAAATAATGCCCAATCCCATCCTCTTCATTCGAACTCGTAACCTCATTTGCGATCGATTTAAGCGGGGTGATAGCATTGGACATTGCCACTCCTTGCCCTGCGTATTCAATCATTTCAAAATCATTATCCTCATCACCAAAGGCAATAATTCGTTCCTTAGGAATGTTATAATAATCGGCTGCTTTCTTGATTCCGATTGCTTTGTTCATACCGGCACGAATGATTTCAATGATGTGCCAAGGTGCGCCCCACATTCGTTGGTCAATGACTTCAGCGTGTGCATCCTTTAACAATTGACGAAGTTCATCGACATGATGCTCTTCAGGATGAACGAGAATACTCGTTGGGTCATCCTTTAATTGCTTGAGGAGATTTCCGTGTTCAACTGGGTTTTGGCCAGCTAGAAATTCTTTAATAATCACTTCATCAAACGAATGTAAGTAAAAATCATCAATGACCTCAACCATAATATTACTCACTTTAAAGGCTTCACATGTTTGTATAATCGTCTTTGCTGTTTCTAATTTTAACGGATGATGATACGTGCCAAACTTTTTATCGCGCGGGTGATGGACAAAGGCTCCGTTAAAATTGACGATCGCTGTATCTAATTGAAGCTCTTGATAGTAGGCGGCACTTGCACGATAAGGTCTGCCTGTTGCAATCATGACAAGATGTCCATTTTGCCTTGCTTTTGTTAATATTTGTTTCGTGTACGGTGATATCGTTTTATCATCTTTTAACAATGTGCCATCCAGGTCAAGAACGATTAAATGTTGATTTGGATTCATGGAATCTCCCTTTCTGAATTTGTTATAGAGCTGTTCAAAAAGGGGATTTTCCCCTCTGTTGAATGATTTTTTGAACGAGTACTTATAGCAAGTTTATGTAAAGACACCTTATTTTATCATATTAGAGAGAATAGAGACGTATGTAAAGAGCGATAGATGTTATCGAAATTTTGTCCGAATTCGTTCAAATTCTTATAAGACAAGTTATGATATGATACGTGTATGGACATAACTATAGTTTGATGATGTTCCTACTTGAGGAGGAGATCGTGTGTCTTTATTATTTGATACGTTTGGCTTTCGGGCATTGTGGACGCCAGAATTAATCATTCTACTTGCTATTGTTGGATTACTATACATGCTCCTCGTTACGAAATGGCTAGGGCGTTTTGCTGGGGCGAAGCCTGTTCGGGTGAGGCAGAAAGTGTATTTCTTTCTTGGTCTTTTTGCTTTGTACTTAGGGTGGGGAAGTCCGTTATATATTACGGGACATTTGATGATAAGCTTTCACATGCTCCAAATGGTGTTTGCTTATTTTATCGCAACACCGCTTTTTTTATTAGGCTTACCGAAGTGGTTTCTTGAAGCAATCATAAGAAAAGCAAGTAATCCGTTTACCGTTCGCATCTTTCGTGTCATATGGAGTCCAATCATTGCCTTGTTTTTATTTAATGGCTTATTTTCTTTTTATCATGTACCGCTCATGTTTGATTCACTAATGCAAGCACCTGTTTTGCATAGCGTGTATGAATATGCGTTGTTATTTGCTTCCTTTTTAATGTGGTGGCATATGCTAGCGCCATTACCAGTGTTAACTCAGTTACCGCATTTAAAGAGAATCGGTTATATTTTTGGAAATGGTTTATTAATTACACCGGCCTGTGCATTAATTATATTTGCCGGATCAGCGATGTACAGCACGTATACGGATCCGCTCGTTTGGGCGAATGTGATGGCCTATTGCTTACCAAATGGTGTTAGTGTTCCGACTGAAATATTTGCTGGACCGACCTCCTTTTCATTTTTAGAGGCGAGAACAGATCAGCAATTAGCTGGTGTAATGATGAAAGTATTCCAAGAGATTGTGTATGGAATTGCGATTGGTTTTGCGTTTAAGCAATGGCTTGTAAAAGAAAAGCAGCAGGATGGAAAATTAACGATCAGTGATGCCCCGACTGTAAGACCGTAAGTTAAAAGGTGAGGAGATTTTTTTATGAAAAGAATGATGACAATTGTGTTGTGTATGAGTATTCTAACAGGCTGTGGCTGGGTGTATGAAATAGGTGTAAATGGGGAAGAGTCAGGTAGTACGACAGATATGACGGAAGCAGGAAATGAGGTTGAAACGTTTCAGTTTGTTAACGAAACAGGAGAACCATTCGGAACGGAGCAGTTAGCAGGAGGATATTGGGTTGCTAATTTCATCTTCGCGAATTGCCCATCGGTTTGTCCATTAATGACACCGAATATGCTTAGTTTGCAGGATGAAATGATTGCTGCTGATGTTCCTGTTACATTCATTTCATTTACGGTTGATCCAGAGAGAGATACTCCCGAGATATTGCAGGCTTATGGAAGAAATGTTGGAGCGGATTTAGATTCTTGGCATTTTTTAACAGGGTATGATGAAGCTGAAATTTCAGAATTTGCATTAGATAGCTTTTTATCCGTTGTGCAGCCTTCCGAGGATGATATTATCCACCCAACTTATTTCTTTCTTATTGATCCTGATGGATTAATCATCCGAAAATACGATGGATTAACGACTAATCAAGATGCAATCATTGCCGATCTAAAAGAAACTATTCAATAGGACATTCATGACTAGGCTTGCAGCACGTGTGAATAGTTCAAGGGAAGCTATATAATATGCAGTTATATTAATAAGCACGAATGATAAGTAGACTCTTATCATTCGTGCTTATTTTTGTTGTGAAAGTTTCAAAGTGTCTTCTTTTACTTGAGGCAGGCACTTTATTAAAAACAGATTCATACGTTATTTCAGAAAAATAAAGAAGTTTTAAAAATACAGTTGAATTAATTTTTATACATATATATAATGAGTACCAAGAAGAAAGAAGAGAGAAAACAGAAAGAGGGAGAGATTAGGATGAGAGTTGGTATTATTGGAGCGACAGGATATGGTGGAGCGGAATTGCTTCGGTTACTAAACCATCATCCACACGTAACAGATGTTGTATTATACAGTTCATCAAAAGAAGGTATGAATATACATGAGACGTACCCGCATCTTGCATCGGTATATGAGAAATCATTAAAATCATTAACAATTGAAAGCTTGAATGAGGAAGTAGATGCAGTCTTTTTAGCGACACCACCAGGAGTGTCTGCCGAATGGTCGAAGGCGATTCTTGAGTCGAACTGTCAAGTTATTGATCTATCAGGTGATCTACGTTTGAATAGTCGCAAAACGTATTCAGAGTGGTATAAGCGTGAGGCGGCATCAGAGGATTTATTAGAAGAAGCTGTATACGGTTTAACGGAGTGGAACCGTGAGCAAATATCTAAGGCGAAGTTAATTGCCAACCCCGGCTGTTATCCGACGGCAACCTTATTAGGATTAGCACCGCTAGTGAAGGAAGGCTTAGTTGACGTTCATTCAATTATTGTTGATGCGAAGTCAGGTACATCGGGAGCAGGGCGTTCAGCTAGTATGCTGACCCATTATAGTGAGATGAATGAAAATTTCAAAATATATCAAATTAACCAACATAAGCATGTACCAGAAATTGAACAGCAATTACGTGAGTGGGACACAAATGTCGATGCCGTTACCTTTCAACCTCATCTCGTTCCGATGGTTAGAGGAATTATGTCAACGATGTATATGACGGCAAAACGAGAAATGAGTGAGAAGGAATTAAAGGATCTGTATAAGACAGCTTATGCTCATGAACCTTTTGTACGAATTAGGCCAGAAGGACAATTCCCCGCAACAAAAGAAGTGTATGGAAGCAACTTTTGTGATATTGGCTTAACTTATGATGCGAGAACAGGGCGTATCACCGTTGTATCTGTGATCGATAATGTTGTCAAAGGTGCAGCAGGGCAAGCAATTCAAAATTTTAATGTTATGAATGGATTTGAAGAAGGAACGGCGTTAATGAACGTTCCGATGTATCCATAGAGAAAGGTGGAGCAGCATGAAAGATATAGCAACAACTTCAGTAGTAGAAGTAGAGCAAGGAAGCATTGTCACTCCCAAGGGATTTGCGGCGAATGGCATTCATACAGGAATGAAGCGTAAGCGATTTGACCTTGGAGCGATTGTTTGTTCCGTTCCTGCTTCATCTGCTGCTGTTTATACAACAAATCGAATTCAGGCAGCTCCTCTGAAAGTAACGAAGGAGAGCCTAGCTAAGGAAGGGAAGATCCAGGCACTTGTTGTCAATAGTGGAAATGCCAATGCATGTACGGGAGAAAGAGGGCTTGCTGATGCATATGCAATGAGAAAGCAAGGAGCGAGCCATTTTAATGTAGCTGAGCACCATGTAGCTGTCACGTCTACAGGTGTGATTGGTGAATTTTTGGATATGGATAAGTTATTGACTGGAATTGAGCAGCTACAGCCAGTCCAAACAAATGATGGTGCAGAAGCATTTAATCAAGCGATTTTGACAACTGATACGATTAATAAGAAAGCCTGTTTTAAAACGGTTGTGAATGGTGAGACGATTACCGTAGGCGGAGTGGCGAAAGGGTCTGGAATGATTAATCCACAAATGGCCACGATGCTCTCATTTGTCACGACGGATGCTGTCATTGAATCAGAGGTTCTTCAACAAGCGTTAGCGACGATTACGAACGAAACATTTAATCAAATTACAGTTGATGGAGATACGTCGACCAATGACATGGTTGTTGTGATGGCTTCAGGCTTAGCCGAGCATGAACCATTAACTCCTGCTCATCCAGATTGGGAAGGATTCTATGAAGCACTTAAGCTAACGTGTCAGTCACTAGCTAAGCAAATTGCTCGTGATGGAGAAGGAGCGACGAAGCTAATCGAAGTACATGTGAACGGTGCTCTGACGGATGAGGATGCTAGTAAAGTAGCAAAGAAAATTGTCGGTTCGGATCTTGTGAAATCGGCGATTTACGGCACAGACGCAAATTGGGGACGAATTATTTGTGCGATAGGCTATAGTGGCTGTGAAATTGATCCTAATACGATTGATATTGCGATTGGTCCTATTCAAACATTAGAGAAGAGTCAGCCTGTTACGTTTTCGGAGGAAGAGGCGAAGGCTTATATGGAAGAGAATGACACAATCATGATTGAGGTTCATTTGCATGTAGGAGAAGGGAAAGGAAAGGCTTGGGGTTGTGATCTTTCATATGATTATGTGCGAATTAATGCAGGCTATCGAACATAAGCGAATGATCGGAGGAGATGACATAAAAGTGAAAGATATAGTAGTCATAAAATGTGGTGGCAGTACAATTTCTGAGCTATCAGATGCTTTTTTCAAAAGCGTAGTACAAATGAAGAACTCTGGAAAGTATCCAATTGTCGTACACGGTGGCGGTCCGATGATTAATCAATTGCTACAGAAGCTTGAAATAAAGTCTGAGTTTGTTGATGGCTTACGAAAAACAACTGAAGATGTCTTAGAAACGGCAGAGATGGTTCTTTGTGGGAGGGTAAACAAGCAGCTTGTAACGAATATTCAATTAGCAGGGGGGCTGGCAATCGGTCTATCTGGCTGTGACGCTAAGTTAATTGAGGTAAAGCCTATTAACGAAGGAATGCTTGGCTTTGTTGGAGAACCGATTGCTGTTAATACAAGTCTATTAAACTCGTTATTAGAACAGGATATGATTCCGGTTATTGCTCCTATCGGGATCAACAAATTAGGCAAGCATTATAATGTGAATGCTGACAGTGCTGCTGGAGCGATTGCTAAGGCGCTTCAAGCGGATCAACTCGTATTTGTCACCGATGTTGATGGCATTTTGAAAGACGGGGAGTGCTTGCAAACAGTCGTTGCTGAGGAGATTGAAGAGATGGTGATCGATGGAACGATTTATGGCGGGATGATTCCGAAGGTGAATGCAGCAATCGCAACCTTAGCGGATGTCGAATCTGTTATGATTATGAATGGAAAAGATACGACGATTCAAGAGGATGGATCGATTAAAGGTACTGTGATTACGAAATCACACGTACAAACACATGTTTAAAAAGGAGGAATGACAAAATGAGTGCTCTTTTTCCAACATATGCAAAATGGGAAATTCAAGCAAATTCAGGCAATGGTGCAATTTTAAAAGATCAAAATCATAAGGAATATTTGGATTTTATGGCAGGGATTGCTGTTTGTAATTTAGGACACTGTCATCCACGAGTGAATGAGGTTGTTAAGAAGCAATTGGATAAAGTATGGCACGTTTCGAACTTGTTTCATATTGAAGCCCAAGAAAAAGTAGCGCAACTCCTTGTTAACCATAGTGTCGGTGATTATGTCTTTTTTACGAATAGTGGGGCAGAAGCAAATGAAGCTGCAATTAAGCTTGCACGTAAAGCGACTGGTAAGCATCATATTGTTACGTTGAAGCAATCGTTTCATGGTCGCACGCTTGGGACATTAGCAGCTACTGGACAAGAAAAAGTACAAGAAGGCTTTGGTCCATTACTTTCTTCTTTTTCATATGTTGAGTTAAATGATGAAAAAGCTTTGCAACAAGAAGTATCAGATGAAACAGCTGCGATTATGGTTGAAGTGATCCAAGGTGAAGGCGGCGTTCACTTAATGGATGAGTCCTTTAGTGAACAACTTAAAGCGATTTGCCATGAAAAAGGCTGTCTGCTTATTGTTGATGAGGTTCAGACGGGTATAGGACGAACAGGGACGGCTTTTGGCTATGAGCAATGGAATTTATCTCCTGATATTTTCACTCTTGCTAAAGGGTTAGGAAATGGTTTCCCTGTTGGTGCTATGGTCGGCAAAGCTTCATTAAAGAATGCTTTTGGTGCTGGGAGTCATGGCTCAACCTTTGGAGGCAACCCACTTGCTATGGCAGCAGCAGAGGCCGTACTTCAAGAAGTGTTCTTAGAAGAGACGCTTGCTCAAGTGCAGGTTAAAGGCCAGCTGTTGCAGAATGAATTAAAAGATCAGTTAAGTCCTTTAGGAATTGTTAAGGACATTCGTGGTAAAGGCTTAATGATTGGAATTGAATGTAATATTGAAGTGGCTGATATGTTGTATGCTTGTCGGAAGCAAGGGCTACTCGTTTTACCAGCCGGAGCAAAAGTCATTCGTTTGCTACCACCGTTTGTCGTAACGAATGAGCAAATTCGTCAAGCGGTATCAACGTTAGTAGCCGTTTTGAATGAAGCCGATGAAAAACAAAGGGTTAATGTATAGATTGAAATATGGGTGTCACAATGACACCCTGATTTAAAAGTTAAAATGTATAAAAATCAGTACGACAGTATAAGTATTCGTTTGTGGGGTGGAGAAATGAAAGGGTATATTGTATTAGAAAATGGAGCGATATTTGAAGGCACCCTTCAAGGTCAACAAGAAGATGTGCATGCAGAAATAGTATTCTTTACTGGAATGACAGGATATCAAGAGGTAATGACAGATCCTTCCTTCAAGGGACAGATGGTTGTATTTACGTATCCGTTAATTGGGAACTACGGAATCAATGCGAACGATTTTGAAAGTGGTTGTCCACAAGTTGAAGCGGTGATTGTTCGGACGTTGTCAGATGCTGGTTATCATTATGAATCAGAGAAATCATTAACTGAATATTGTCAAGATCATTCTATTCCGTTATTAGCTGATGTTGATACGAGAGCGATTGTGAAACAAATTCGAGAGCATGGAGATATGCGCGCAATTTTGACGACTAAACCAGAGAATGTACAATTTGATGATTATATTTCCTTGGAGCATATGGATGTCATTCCCGATGTGTCGATTAAAGAACATGAAACATATGGAAGTGGAGAGAATCACATTGTCGTTGTCGATTTTGGCTATAAAAAATCCATTGTTAATGCACTTGCCGCACATGGTTGTCGAGTAACAGTGGTCCCTTTTGATACGACATCTGAAGAAATCGATCAGCTCAAACCAGATGGCGTCCTATATTCCAATGGCCCAGGAAATCCAAAGCGTGTACAAGAGCTACTCCCATCGATTAAGCAAGTCGCAAAAACGTATCCAACGATGGGGATTTGTCTTGGACACCAGCTGCTTGCCTTAGCGTTTGGTGCTAATACGGAAAAATTAATATTTGGTCATCGTGGTGCGAATCAGCCTGTTATTGATTTAGAAACGAAGCAAGTATATTTGACTTCACAAAACCATAGTTACGTCGTACAGGAGGATTCGTTAGTCAATACGGGCTTCAAGGCACGTTACATGAACATCAATGATCGCTCGATTGAAGGGCTAAGTCATACCGTTTATCCGATTTTCACAGTACAATTCCATCCAGAAGCACATCCTGGTCCGTCTGATAGTGATCAGCTCTTTCAAGTATTTATCGGAATGCTTCAACATAAAGGGAGAGAGAAAGCTTATGCCTAAATATACACATATTAAAAAAGTACTCGTCATTGGTTCAGGCCCGATTGTCATTGGGCAAGCAGCCGAATTTGATTATGCAGGAACTCAAGCTTGTTTAGCGTTAAAGGAAGAGGGAGTCGAAGTCGTTCTCATCAATAACAATCCAGCAACTGTGATGACAGATGAATCTTGTGCGGATCGTGTTTACTTTGAACCATTAACCGTTGACAGTGTGGAAGCCATTTTACAGAAGGAAAAGCCTGATGGTATCCTAGCAACGTTAGGTGGTCAAACGGGCTTAAACCTTGCAATGGATCTATATGATCATGGTTTGCTAGAAAAATATGATGTTGAGTTACTTGGTACACCGATTGATTCGATTCGAAAAGGCGAAGACCGAGAAGCATTTAGAGCGTTAATGCAAGAGCTAAATGAGCCTGTTCCAGATAGTGATATTGTGACGACTGAGAAGGCGGCTTTAAGCTTTGCAGCGGAAGTTGGTTACCCGATTATCGTTCGACCTGCTTACACATTAGGAGGAGCAGGTGGCGGTATTGCTGATTCAGAGACAGAGCTAAAAAGAATTATTAAAGCAGGCCTATCGCTTAGTCCGATAAGTCAATGCTTAGTCGAAAAGAGTATTGCTGGCTTTAAAGAAATTGAATATGAAGTGATGCGTGATAGTAATGACACGTGTATCACCGTTTGTAATATGGAGAATATTGATCCAGTTGGTGTGCACACGGGGGATTCGATTGTCGTAGCACCTTCGCAAACCTTATCTGATGTGGAATATCAAATGTTACGAACGGTATCGATTAAAATCATCCGTGCACTAGGCATCGTTGGTGGATGTAACATCCAATTCGCGTTGGATCCTAACAGTAAGCAATATTATTTAATTGAGGTCAATCCTCGCGTGAGTCGTTCTTCTGCACTTGCTTCCAAAGCAACAGGCTATCCGATTGCACGTATGGCAGCAAAGGTTAGTATGGGGTATCATTTGCATGAGTTAATTAATCCTGTAACGGGACATACGTATGCGAGCTTTGAGCCAGCTCTTGATTATGTTGTTGTAAAGTTTCCTCGTTGGCCGTTTGATAAGTTTGTTCATGCTGAACGTCAGCTTGGTACACAAATGAAAGCAACAGGCGAAGTCATGGCGATTGAACGTAATTTGGAAGCCGCAATTCAAAAGGCAGTCCGTTCATTGGAGTTGAAGGTAGAAGGTCTACATGTTCCAATTCTTCAACAAAAATCGACGGAGGCGCTATGGGAGCTAGCTAAGCAGCCTGATGATCGCCGATTTTTTGTGTTATTGGAGCTATTAAGACGAGGAGTTAGTAGTGAACAGTTGCATACAGAAACGAAAATTAATTTATTTTTTCTCCATGCATTTGCACGTCTCGTCTCGATTGAGGATGAAATTAAGGCGACATCCTTTACTAAATTAGATCCAAGCTTCCTAAAGAAGATAAAAGAATTAGGTTTTGCTGATCAATGGCTAGCCAATGTTTGGGGTATTAAGGAAAAGGACATTCGTTCGAAACGTAAAGAGCTTTCACTATCGCCTTCCTATAAGATGGTTGATACGTGTGCAGGGGAGTTTTTAGCTTCAACGGCTTACTTCTATTCGAGCTGGCAAGGTGAATCAGATGTACAGCCTGCTTCTGATAAGAAAAAAATACTCTTGCTTGGTTCTGGTCCAATCCGGATTGGGCAAGGAATTGAATTTGATTATTGTTCGGTGCAAGGGATTCAAAGCTTACATCAGCTAGGCTACGAAGCGATTATGATGAACAATAATCCTGAGACGGTGAGTACTGACTATGCAACAGCTGACCGATTATATTTTGAACCACTAACAGTAGAGGATGTCCTGCACGTTGTTGAGCTTGAACAAGTAGAAGGGGTTATTGTCCAGCTTGGTGGTCAAACGGCTATTTCATTAGTGGAAGGGCTTGAGGAAGCGGGTGTGAAGCTGTATGGGACGAACCAAGATACGATTGATCAGCTTGAGGATCGTGGACGCTTCTACTCATTTATGCAGTCAGTAGACGTTCCCCATATCCCTGGTGTTACTGCGTATGAAGAGAAGGATGCATTAAATAAGGCAAATGACATTGGCTATCCTGTTTTAATCCGTCCATCTTACGTCATTGGTGGGCAAGGAATGATGTTATTTGAATCGGAAACGGAATTTGTTGAGTATTTAGAAGATGCAGAGCAAACGATCTCCTTTCCATTATTAATCGATGCGTATTATCCAGGAATAGAGTTAGAAATCGATGCCTTAACAGATGGGAAAGATATTACGATTGCAGGTATGTTTGAGCATGTCGAACGTGCAGGTGTTCATTCAGGTGATAGTATGGCTGTTGTCCCTCCATTTAGTTTGAAAAAAAATGTGAAGGAGCTTGTTTATTCTTATACGAAGAAGATTGCTCAAGGCATGAATTTTACCGGGATCTTTAATATTCAATTTGTGCTATATGAAGGAAGCCTATATGTTATTGAAATTAATCCACGTGCATCACGGACAATTCCAATCTTAAGTAAAATCTCGAATGAACCATTTATTAAGCATACGATTCGCTTGTTATTAGGTGAAAGCTTGCAATCATTGAGCTTGCAAGATGGTCAGGTGTTTGAGCCAAACTTCTATACGGTAAAAGCACCGGTCTTTTCCTATCAAAAGCTTGCTGGTCTCGACCCGTTACTCGAAGCTGAAATGAAATCGACAGGCGAATTAATGAGCATGAGTGATCGTTTAGATGAAGCATTTTTAAAAGCATTCGTATGGTCACAAGCAAAGCCTAAATTCTTTACGCAAAAGGGTTCTATTTTTGTTGATGTAGAGGTGGAGCATGAAGAAGCATTTGCACCGTATCAAACGGAGTTGGAGCAGTTAGGCTTTACAATTACATCCGAGTCATTTACTGAATGGGTACAAAGAGAGGATGCTATTGCGTTAATTAGTTTACCGAAGCTTGGAACGAAGGATGGAAAGCAAAAGCGTCAAGAAGCGTTAAAGCAACGTTGTGCCGTTGTTTCTGAATTAACAACTCTAGAGTGGATGATTAAAGCGATGGCTGTTCAGAAACAACAATATTATGCGATTCAGGATTGGTGGGTTAAAGAAAAAGACCTGATTTCTTAAGGAGTGATTTTCGTGGCAAATGTCGATTTATCATTATTAAGTGGAAAAAGTTTTTTAACATTACTTGATTTTTCACCGTTAGAAATTGATCAGCTGCTTCAGCATTCATTAATGCTGAAGCAAGAAACAAAGGATGGAAAGCAATCAGATTTGCTAAAAGGAAAGTCATTAGGAATGATTTTTGAAAATGCTTCGACAAGAACGCGCGTTTCATTTGAAGTTGGAATGACTCAATTAGGTGGACATGCTTTATTTTTAAGTCCACGTGATATGCAAATCGGTCGAGGCGAGCCTATTAAGGACACGGCTAATGTTCTTTCACGTTATGTCGATGCGATTATGATTCGTACGAATTCCCATGAACTTGTTGAGGAGCTAGCTGAGCATGCGTCCGTTCCTGTAATTAATGCATTAACGGATGGTTATCATCCGTGTCAGGCAATGGCAGATGCATTGACAATCTTAGAGTATAAAGGGAAATTAAAAGGGTTAAAGCTTACGTATATTGGCGATGGCAATAATGTTGCTCATTCATTGCTTGCAGTTGGGGCGAAGGTTGGGATGGACGTGTCGATTGCTACTCCAGAAGGCTATGAGGTTGATCAAGCAATTTTTGCGAAGGCGCAAGAAGCGGCACAAGAAACGGGTGCCACTCTGACACAAACTCATGATCCGAAAGAAGCTGTGCGTGATGCTGATGCTATTTATACAGACGTATGGGCAAGTATGGGATATGAAGCAGAACAGGATGAGCGAACGAACAAATTTTTAGCTTATCAAGTAGATGAATCATTAGCAGAATTAGCAAAAGATGATTATGTCTTTCTGCATTGTTTACCTGCGCATCGTGGGGAAGAGGTTTCAGAAGGTGTAATCGATGGACCTCATTCAGCTATTTATGATCAAGCTGAAAATCGTCTTCATGCTCAGAAGTCCATTCTCGTAGCTTTAATGACCCATTCATGATTCACTCTTCACTTGGCAATACTACCAAGTGAAGGAGGGATATGATTATGGGACAAAATAAGCAATTTGAGCCTGGTCAAAAAGCGCCAAACAATGGTATCTATGTCGAGATTGGTGAAACGGGTAGTATGGTTCAAGATCCAAAGTCTTTGAAAATGGAAGCAGGTGACGTATTTCCTGATACTTCAAACCATGACCGGAAATGGGCACCAAAAAGTAAAAGGAGATCAGGAAATTAAATGAAACTGCTAGTAGTTAAAGCCTTAAAGGTTCTTAAACCTTTGAGGCTTTTTTTCTTTGGAAATATTCAAGTTTCACTCATAGTAATTTTTCAGAAAACGGCTCACATTGATGAAAGGTTACCGAAAAATGATCAAAACAAACTTTTTCAGTGCCCTTGGTGACACGCCCCTTCCGTTTTCATGATTCTTTGCATATGGTAGTAACGATAGAAGGAGAACAATGAAGATAGGAGTAGCTTAGTGATGAGGGATGCACGTTATCAACAAATAGCTCAAAAATGGGGTGTGACCTACCTTCCTGAAAGACCTAATGGATTTGCTGTCTTTCTTTTAGGTGATAACGGTATAATCACGAGAGAAGACGACAGTGACTGGGAGATTCACCCTGAAAAGTCTTTATTTCTAACAGGATTACTTCAACGTGGCTATACCGTTGTTGTACCCCCACTCCATCCATCACATTGGGGCAGTGAAGAGGATTTTAGAATAGTGCTTCACATGTATCATCAGGTGTTAAAGCAGGAAATTTTAAATAGCCGAATTCATTTATTGGCAGAAGGAACAGGTGCTTTATTAGCATTAAGGTGGATAGCTGAGGAGAAGGAATGGCTACGATCCTGTTACCTTATTAATCCATGTTTAGATTTACAAGCCTTTTACCGACAAGAACAAGAGAATAAATGGTTTTTTAAGCGATTGGAAAAGGAATTAGCTGAAGTATATCAGGAAGATAAAAGACGAATAACAAATGACTGGATTAAATTGATTGCACCTTCATATACATTTGACGATGTCCCTCCATTATCCATTCATTGTGATATAAATGAAAAACGCTTTCCTCTTCATATTCATAGTCGACCATTTTTACAGAAGCTAGCTGAATTAAATACGTATGTCAATCTTCGAATTCATGGTAATGAGCAATCATTTTATCGAACAGCACAAGCAGCGTATCCTTTCTTTAAAAAGTATGAAGTAAAGCTTTAAATCTATTTAAATGATTGGCAATAAAACGCCATTCAATATTCCTATAATATTTGGTCGTTATGAACATAAAGTGAAGTTATGGAGGAGGTTACAATGGGTAGAGCACTTGTCACTGGCGGATTAGGTTTTATTGGTTTTCATTTGTGTGAACGATTGTTAAACGAAGGATATGAAGTGATTCTAGTCGATTCAATGAGAGATGATATAGATGTTGAGAAAGAAGAGAAATGGATGAGAATTGGACGGAATGCATCTTTAACCTTTCATAATGAGATGATCGAGAACATGGATTTGAAAAAAATGATGAAAAAAGTTGATATTGTTTTTCACTTAGCTGCTTTAACGCATGCAGATAGTAAGTGGCCAAGATTAACAGAAGTAATTGAAAAAAACGTAACAGTAACGGAACGACTGATTCATGCAAGCACAAGTGAAACAAGATTTGTTTACGCTTCGACTGTTGAAGTATACGGTGAACGTCCGGGAAAAATTACAGAGAAAACATCAACTAATCCTACTTCACCTTACGGCATTACGAAATTAGCAAGTGAGAGGTTAATTATGAGGGAATGTAAAAAAAAGGGGATTCCTTATTATATATTTCGGTTACCAACCGTATACGGCCCGTGGCAACGGAGTGATATGATGTTTCAACAGTTACTGCTAGGTAATGAAAATGCCAATGTTGATCGTTCGACGGCAGATTTGTTATATGTAGAGGATTGTGTAGACGGACTTCTTCTAGCAGCTACAACAAAAAAACATAATGAAGTGTATCACTTATCCACAGGTAGAATAGGTGAATGGTTTTCTGGGCTTACGCTTATTAATAAAGATCATCCTAAGCTAGCTCACAAGCGACCAACTGTTCATGTAAGTAATCATAAAGCTACAGATGATTTAGGCTACCAAGTGAAAACATCTTTACAAGAAGGTATTGCGAAACAAAAGCAACATGTGGAACAATGGCAGAGACAGGTTTTAAGAAATGAAGGGGATGGAATAGAGGAATGAAGGCTTTTATCGGAATTATTATATTTGCTGTTGTGACAATGACAAGCTTTTATGTATTATCGACATTGGTCCGATTGCACGAGGGAGCTAGTGTTATCATCGCACTGATCGTTGGTTTTGCTGTTGAAGTGTTCGTACGTAGGAAATGGCGTTGACGATTAAGAGACTGTGACATAAGTGTTTTAGTCGAATCTCCAGCTCTAATCGCTACTTCGGACATACATCTTACTTTCTACGGGCGGATTGTCTGAAAGTACTCTTCTTTCAGACAATCTTAACTTTTAATCAATCCGCAGATGACATATATAAGAAAATGAGTTATTGTTCGGTTTGTGTATAAGAGTTTTCGTGGAACGTAATGTCCGGATATTTATCGGCTGCTGTTCGCATTTGGAACTCATTTTCAAAAAGGGCGACAATGTGTTGATCACGATCTGTCACTAAATTACGCTGTGTCTTTTTGAACGCTAATAATGCATTTTCATCTCCAGTTACCCAACGAGCAAGTGTAAATGGAAGACGATCGAGTTGAATATCTACTTTGTATTCGTGTTTTAGGCGATATTCTAGCACCTCAAATTGGAGAACACCTACTACGCCAACAATTTGCTGTTCAGCAAATCGGTTATACGTTTTAAAAAGCTGGATCGCTCCTTCCTCTGTTAATTGATGAATCCCTTTTTCGAAGGATTTATGCTTAAGTGCTTCTTTTACTGTAATGACACTAAAAAACTCTGGTGAAAAGTGCGGCATTTCAGCAAATTCGAATGTGCTGTTTTGCACAAGTGTGTCACCAATTCGCAATGTTCCTGGGTCAAATAGCCCGATAATATCACCAGGGTACGCCTTATCGATTATGTTACGGCTTTGTGCTAAAAACTGTGTTGGTTGTGTCAATTTCATTTGTTTGCCTAATCGTACGTGGTTAACAGGCATTCCTCTTTCGAACATTCCAGATGTAATACGGAGAAAGGCAACTCGGTCACGGTGAGCTGGGTTCATATTCGCTTGGATTTTAAAAATGAAACCAGAAAAATCTTCATTTGTTAATGGATCAATTTCACCTGTTGAACTCTTTCGTGGTGAAGGTGAAGGTGAGAGCGTTAAGAAATGCTCTAAAAAGGTTTGAACACCGAAGCTAGAAATCGCACTTCCGAAAAAAATAGGCGTCAGCTCACCTGATTTAATAAGATCCAAATCGTAGGGATCTCCAGCCACATCTAACAATTCTAACTCTTCACGAAATTGCGAAACAAGGGCTTCATCATTAATCGCTTCATCTAACTTAGGGTCATCTGGACCTGATAGTTGAATAATATCAATGTCTTTTGGGTTGTCAGGGTTGTATAATTCAAGCTTTTGGTTTAGTCGGTCATAAACACCTGAAAAGGATTGTCCCATTCCAATCGGCCATCCCATTGGATAAGATCTAATGCCAAGAAGCTCTTCCAATTCCTCCATTAATTCAAATGGGTCACGGCCTTGACGGTCAAGTTTGTTCATAAAAGTGAATATAGGGATTCCACGCATTTTACATACTTTAAACAATTTTTTTGTTTGTGCCTCTACCCCTTTAGCCGCATCAATTAACATCGTAGCTGAATCAGCGGCTGTTAATGTACGATACGTATCTTCACTAAAGTCCTCATGACCAGGTGTATCTAAAATATTAATGTGATAGCCATTATATTTGAATTCTAACACGGAACTTGTGACGGAAATCCCTCTTTGTTTTTCGATCTCCATCCAATCACTTACAGCATGCTTTGTATTTTTCTTTCCTTTTACAGTTCCTGCTTCACGAATTGCTCCACCAAACAACAAAAGCTTTTCAGTTAAAGTCGTTTTCCCGGCATCCGGATGGGAGATGATCGCAAATGTGCGTCGTGACTGGACCGCATAAATATAACTCATTTTGACATTCCTCAATTCTCTCTACTATTTTGTGCATAATCATTATACCAGTGAAGAAGGAAAATTTCATAATACTAAATTAAAATGCTGAGCGAATGTTGAAAAATGACGAACAATGTATAAATATTTTGTAATTCTATGTTACTATGTAGTATGTATAAGACTGTAAGAGGTGTAGACTGTTTCATTAAGAGTGACATATACCGATATTACAGACATGTTACATTTTGTTTAAGTAGTTCAACATTAAAGGAAAAAGGCATATACGTAACGAATAGCTAAGAAGGATTCGTCCGCAACAGCATGTCGAGTTTGGGAAAAATGATATCTTTTTAGAAAGTTTAGGGAGTGTCAACAAGATGAACAACCGTTTTTATCTATTTATTTTAATTTTTTTTGTTTGTTTTCTTTTAGGATGTTCACAGACAGACGAAACATCCGCATCATCTTCAAAGATCGGTTTGTTGTTAGAAAATACGATTGATGACCAAGGTTGGAATAGTAAAGGTTACCAAGGACTTTTGAATATTCATTCGAAGTTCGAAGTAGACGTGGTGTTTAAGGAAAATATTGATTCGGAAGCAAAAGTGGAACGAGCTGTGGAGGAGTTTGCTTCTGAAGGAGTTACACTCGTGTTTGGTCATGGACACTTTTATTCAGAACCGTTTACTGAATTAGGTAAACAATACGAGGACTTGCATTTTGTTAGCTTTAATGGGTCTGTTGAAGGGAATAATGTAACCAGTCTTCATTTTGATGGGTATGCGATGGGTTTTTTTGCGGGCTTAATTGCAGCAAAAATGTCTGAAACTCACCAAGTGGGAGTTATTGCAGCATTTCCTTGGCAATCTGAAGTAGAAGGGTTTTATGAAGGAGCAACACTTGATGAAATGACAACCGTACGAATTGACTATGTTGAAGATTGGGCAAATGAAGAGAAAGCGCTTGACTTCTTTAATGACATGGTAGCTAGTGGGGTGGATGTTTTTTATCCGACTGGTGATGGCTTTCATGTTAGAGTAGTCGAGGAAACGAAAAGAGAAGGACTCTATGTTATTGGATATGTTAGTGATCAATTAGACCTTGGAGGTACGACTGTCTTAACAAGTACGATTCAAAAGGTAGACGGCTTATATGAGTTAATAGCAAACCAATATCAGAAAGGCGAATTGGTTGGTGGGAACTTAATGTATGACTTTGGTGATGGTGTTATTTCTCTTGGACCATTTGGATCTGAGGTGCCAGAAGATGTGCAAATAAAAATGGAGGATGCTGTTAATCACTTTATTGAAACAGGTGAGTTACCGACTAGTTGGATTTTCTAGATAATGTGATACGTAGAGTACGGTGGGAGTGTCTCATTTTTACGTTAGATTAGGAAATTTTGCGGTTTAATGAGGACAGTTTTCTTGCTTTCGTGATTATGTCATAGTATCGTTATGAAGGAAGAAGAGGACAAGAGGTGGATAACATGCAGGAACAGAATATGAAGTTTATGCAAATTGCGATGAAATATTTACCTGAAGGAAAACAAATGTTAGATGAAAAAGGTATCGAATTCAATATGGAAGATTTACAGCCTATGCTTGAGTTGCTTTTAAATGTGATGAATGAAGCCTATGAATTAGGAAAACAAGAAGCTGTTCAAACGGATGAATAGCTGGCAATTCCGGTGACCTTTAAGCAATGTATGAAATCATTTCCTATTTTGAATAGCTTGATACGAGTGGGTTTCTTTTATCAGGCGAGC
Source organism: Halalkalibacter sp. AB-rgal2 (assembly GCF_041821005.1). Taxonomy (NCBI): domain Bacteria; kingdom Bacillati; phylum Bacillota; class Bacilli; order Caryophanales; family Bacillaceae; genus Halalkalibacter; species Halalkalibacter sp. AB-rgal2. The sequence goes on along the minus strand of NZ_JBGUAV010000031.1, from coordinate 18,849 downwards.
AACGAGTGATGCCACTGCTTGCCAAATCAAAGGTACTGAAAAGTTGAATTGTACTTTTTCAGTGTTTTTGAATGGATATAGGGGGCTTACCATCTTTATTTGAAACATTAAATTAGTTTTGGAGGTATTTCAAAAGGGTTCCTTTTGGTACCTCTCTTGTTTTTTGTAGAATCAGAATGTCAAAGATAAGTAAAAAAATCTTTAGAAGCTAATCAATGAGGAAGTAGGAAAACTCAAAGAGGAGCGTCGGCTCGTTTGTTACACTTTGATCTGAAAGGAAATCACCTTTAGACAATTAAACCCCTTGTAACGACTACGCATGACGCAATTAAGAAAAGACCGCTGCACGGTTTTTCTTAACAGATTTAATTGTGTGAGGAGTGGGTGTGTTGACACAAGAATCATCGAAGCTACAAGCATTTGCAATGGAAATGAAAAAGGGCTTTGAACTGTTACAAGAAGGTAAATTTGAAGATGCGTTAAGAGCTCTTAAACCATTTATTGAGTTGATGAGGCAGGGTGGTGCTCCTCATATACGTTTATTTGTTTCATATGGAATCGCTCAATTTCGAACAGGAGACATGGAAGGATTCCTTGAGACATATGGAGCTGTTAAAGAAATGAAAACCAAAAATGATGAAGAAGAACGATTAAAAAGTAATTTGGATCAATTGTTTGAGACATTAATGTACGAGCTAGAGAAAGAACAAGAACATCCATAATGGATAAGCTCCATTTTGAACATATTCTCATAGAATGATACTAACCTATGGGAAGGAGTTGCTTCACATGTATCGTCACGCTCATTTGCAAGGGTTTCGCAATCAACCGGGGCATTATCACGGCCAAGATCAACGATTCCCATTCTTGCCTTTTCTAGCAGGATTAGCAGTAGGACCTGTTTTGTTTGGTGGCTTTGGGCGACCTAATGTTTATGCACCGAGCTATGGCCCACAGTTCGGCCCACAATTCGGCCCTAATCTGGGACCACAATATGGTCCGTCATACGGACCCAATTTCGGCCCATCGTATGGTTATCAACCAAAACCTCATTATGTATGGTGATAATTGAAAATCTAGATGACGAATGGACTCAAAGTATTATACTACTTATGAGTCCATTTTTTGGCTGGTGAGACCTCGGATGATCGAAAAAAGTTATTTCTCCTTTTTTGTCTCGTCCTTAGCACCATTATTTCTTTTTGATAACCAATCTTGTACAACCGAAAATAATGGTGCAAGTGATTGGGCAAGTGTAAATATTGCATCTAATTGGTTTGGGGAAGGTTGATAATTCGCCTCCTGTTGTGTTTCCTGTTTGTCTATATTTTCTGTTTCTTCGGGTTCAATTCGTTCTTCATCAGTTGTTTGTTGTTGAGATCGTCCGAACATTAAATCAGAAAAGAAATCGCGTTCCGGTGGTTGTTGATCTGCCATTGGAATACCTCCTTTTTAAGGATAAATAATAACGTTAAATAACCCTTTTAGGTGAGTAGTGGCTCACGTTATATTTTTGTGAAAGGATTTAACGAGTTTTGGAATACTGGTCAGAAATACCCTTCATAAGATTAATTATGTGCTCTTATAAGTTAGTTTATGGTAGAGTAGGCTTCTTGTGTTACGGACGGTAGCCTAAATATCGGTTGAACCTAGACAGATAGAAAGAGTTGCGTTAAAATTAGCAGCAGGTACTAATAGGAACCCTAAAGAGGGAGCTCCGTTGAAGGGGGAATAATTATGACGAAGGCAGGCATTATCGGAATTGGAAGCTACATTCCTGAACATGTGGTAACTAATTTAGATTTAGAGAAAAAAATAGATACGAACGATGAATGGATTCGAACAAGAACAGGGATTGAAGAACGTCGATTTGCATCAGCAGGGGTCGATAGTTCACATATGGCCTTAGCAGCAGCAAAGGAAGCATTAGAGCATGCTGAAATCGCTGCAGAGGATCTAGACTTAATTCTAGTGGCAACTGTTACTCCTGATATGCCGTTTCCAACTGTATCAACGTTAATCCAACATGAACTAGGTGCAAAGAAAGCTGCAGCGATGGACGTAAGTGCCGCATGTGCTGGATTTATTTATGGATTAGTAACTGCCCAGCAGTTCATTGAAACAGGTGTATACAAAAATATTCTAGTGGTCGGTGTAGAGAAGCTTTCTAAGATTACTGATTTTAATGATCGAAATACAGCTGTCTTGTTTGGTGATGGAGCTGGAGCAGCAGTAATGGGTCCCGTTTCAGCTGATAAGGGTATACTATCGTTTGAATTAGGAGCAGATGGTGGAGGTTCGATGCACATTCACCAAAAGGATAAATATTTAGAAATGAATGGTCGTGAGGTGTTTAAATTTGCCGTTCGTCAAATGGGAGAATCATCTGTACATGTGCTTGAAAAAGCGGGTTTGACAAAAGAGGATTGTGATTTCCTCATTCCACATCAAGCGAATATTCGTATCATGGAGGCTGCACGTGAACGGTTAGGCTTAGATAAGGAAAAAATGGCTTTAACGGTTCAAAAATATGGCAACACTTCATCAGCATCTATTCCGATGGCGCTTGTTGATGAATGGAAGGCTGGAAAGATTAAAGATGGAGATGTTATTGTATTAGTAGGTTTTGGTGCTGGATTAACATGGGGTGCTGTAGCTTTAAGGTGGGGGAAATAACAAGATAATAGTAAAAGGGTAAAGGAGAGATAATAATGGATAAGCATCGAGTAGTCATAACAGGAATGGGAACTGTAAATCCGTTAGGGTTAAATGTTGATGAAACGTGGAAACATGCAATAGCAGGTAAATCTGGAATTGGGCCGCTATCCCGTGTGGATGCAGATCAATTCCCGATCCATGTGTCAGCTGAAGTACATGAATTCGATCCTAGTGCATTTATGGATAGGAAAGAAGCACGTAAAATGGACCGTTTTACACAATTTGCAGTCGCATCATCATTAATGGCGTTAAAGGATGCAGATTTGACGATTACAGAAGACATTGCACCTCGAGTAGGGGTTTGGATCGGCTCCGGAATAGGTGGAATGGAAACATATGAAAAGAATTTCCACCAATTTCTTGATAAAGGCTATCGTCGTGTAAGTCCGTTCTTCGTACCGATGATGATTCCAGATATGGCTTCAGGACAAGTGTCAATTATGACAGGGGCAAAAGGCATTAATTCATGTACGGTTACAGCATGTGCATCTGGAACGAATTCAATAGGAGATGCATTTAAAGTGATTCAACGTGGTGATGCAGATATTATGATTACAGGAGGCTCTGAGGCTCCAATTACGAATATGGCTGTTGCCGGCTTTTGTGCAGCAAAGGCCGTTTCAACAAATGAGGATCCTGCAACGGCTTCGCGTCCTTTTGATCAGAACCGTGACGGCTTCGTTATGGGTGAAGGCGCTGGTATCGTGATTTTAGAAAGTTTAGATTCTGCGAAAAAACGTGGTGCGCGTATTTATGCAGAAATTTCAGGCTATAGTGCAACGGGCGATGCTCATCACGTGACAGCTCCAGCTCCAGAAGGTGAGGGAGGGTCTCGTGCAATGAAACAAGCGATTGAAGATGCAGGGTTAAAGCCTTCAGATATCGATTATTTAAATGCACATGGTACAAGTACACCGTATAATGATAAATTCGAAACGATGGCGGCTAAGACGGTGTTTGGTGAACATGCTTACAAATTGGCGATTAGCTCAACTAAGTCGATGACGGGGCATTTACTAGGTGCTGCTGGAGCAGTAGAGGCGATTCTATGTGTTAAAGCCATTCAAGATGGCATCTTACCTCCGACGATTAATTATGAAACGCCTGATCCAGAGTGTGATTTAGACTACGTTCCCAATGAAGCGCGTCAGCAGAAAGTACGTGCTGTTATGAGCAACTCATTAGGTTTTGGTGGTCATAATGCGACGCTAGTATTTAAACAGTACGAAGGTTAATAGAAGAAAAGCGTGACCGAGGGTACTAAAAAGTTTAAGGTTTAACTTTTTTGGTGCCCTTTCAGTAATGTGTGAATCCGTTGTCTGTTTTCTGTTTTGAAAACTTATAGGAGGCTTCCATGTATAAGGCTAGCAGTGAGTGAAGCCATTGCTAGTCAAATCAAAGGTGCTGAAAACGTTGATTTGTCCTTTTTCAGTGGCTTCGCGTGACCGTCTTTCTTTGAATCGTTATTCAAATTGTTTTATTTTGTAGAAGAGGCTGGGACATAACTAGCTTCCAATAATGAGAAAGGTGAATTTGAGCACGCTTGAATTCACCTTTCTCTAGTTTGCGTTCAATGAAATCCATCAACTGCTTGCGGACTTGTTTCGGGTATTTCCGCTCACTCCTTCACTCTTTTCGATCCGCCACTTCAATTTTTGGTCATATTCGGAAATGACATCATCTACTTTTTGAACCATCTGGGCAACGCCTGATGAGGAATACTTTCAATTACATAGTGCATGTAAAAGGCGAAATCGTTCGTTTATCATTTTACTTCTAAATCTAACGGCAAAACTAACTGATTCATGTTATCATTCTTAAACATAAGGACACTTCCTTCTGATTGGATTTGGTGTGGTAAATTAATTTTATGAGAAGTTGTCCTTATTTATTGTGAAAAATAAGCTCCTTTTATAAAGAAAATAATCAAAGCCGGTGAGATTTTACTTGTCGTAAAATTTCATCGGCTTTTCATTTCAGAGGAGGGTTTAGTCCCAGCCTCTTCTACTCAGTCCTTATTTATTTTGCATGAGGAACATTACCCCTTACTCAATTTCTTTTTTAACCATTCAAGAGCTTCTTCTCTCGTGTCAATCTCCCCATCTAGTTGTAAACATGTAAGTTGAAAAAGGATCGATTTAAATAAAGGACCTGGTGTTAAACCATTTGCGATTAAATCATTACCAGTAAGGAGTGGAATGAGCTGGCTCCTTCTTAGCGTATAAGTCCAAATCCATTCATCATCCTCGCGTATACTGTAAAAGAGTAGGCTTTTTTCCTGGATATAGTGTAGCTGTTTATGGGCAGAGCCAAACGAATAAAATGCTTCCTTTTGACTTTCTAGTTCACGAAGCTCATCGAGTAAGCGCTGATGTTCAGATGATAGAGCATATTGACGCAATAGTTCTTCGTTTCGATCTGTTAAGAACACGAGAAGATACAGGTAAACATCTTGTACGCGGTGCTCTTTTAAAGAGTTGAGCATTTTGGTTCGTTTTGCTGTTAAAGTGGTATTGAATAGTTCTTCCCAAATGGATAGTTCATCTAGTTTTTCGATTCCGCGAAAAAGATGATCCTCTAATGCTAATAATTTCAACTCTCGCATCAATCGATGCGGACTAATGAGCTTAACCATATGAGCTGCATCGAAAGCTAATTGCATAGTTTGTTTAGCTAAATCATAGTTGAGTCGAAGAGCAAAGCGAATCGCTCGGAATATCCTCGTAGGGTCCTCAACAAAGCTTAATGAATGTAGGACTCGAATTTGTTTCTTTTGCAAGTCATTTCGCCCTTGAAAATAATCAAGTAATGTTCCAAACTTGGTTTCATTTAATTGAAGAGCAAGTGCATTAATCGTAAAATCTCTTCGACTTAAATCTTCGCGTATATTAGACGCTCTCACACTTGGAAGAGCACCTGGTTTGTCATAATATTCCGTACGGCACGTGACTAAGTCAATTTTGTGATTGTTTTCGGTTATCCATGTCGCTGTACCAAAGTCGTTATGAGCTTTATACGTGCCACCTAATGATTGGACAAGCTGTTCAGCAAATACAATCGCATCCGCTTCGATGACAATATCAATATCTTCGTTTCGTTTTTCAAGTAATAAGTCACGTACTATTCCACCGACTAAATAGATTGGATGCTGCCTATCATCGGCTATTTGACCAATTGCTTTTAGTAGTTGCACGATGGAAGAAGGTAATTGACGATTCATTTTTTTTATCATTGACTTTTGACTAATGAGTTGTTGATCTTTTTCTCTTGGGAGTGATTGATGTAGCTCCTCTATTAAATCAGTTCTTGAAATGATTCCGACTATTTTTCCTTCTTCTGTAATAGGTATTCTTCCTATATTGTGTTTCATCAACGTCGATTGAATCGTCTCAATGGAAGCATCTTTTGGCAATGTTATAATGTTGGTAGACATATATCCTTTGACGGGAGCATGGCCAAGGCCGTGATGGATCGCTTTATCGACATCACGACGAGAGATGACACCAATTAATTGTTTTTTTTCATTTAACACAGGAAAGCCTGTATGTCCGTATTGAAGCATTTGCTCGAGTGTTGATTGAATCGTAACATCTGGATGGACATATTTAACAGGTGAAGTCATCATATCCGCTGCTGTTAATGGTACTTGAAAGATTCTGCTTAACGAGGACTGGACTTGTTTCACTGCATCAGACAGTGAGCTTCTTTTGATCGTTGCAGAGCCGGCTTGAGCGTGACCACCACCACCTAAGCTATGAAGTAAAGGTTGAAAATCAATTCGTTCAGAACTACTTCGAACAACGACATAGACATGTTTGTTCATCTTGACTGTAACAATCACTGCGTCACAATGAGTCATCTCCAATAATTTTCTCGTTAATGTAGCTAGCCCACCTTGATAGTTACTTTGCTCATGCTTGGTCATAAAAAGGCTTAACCCATCCTTTTCAATCTCACTTCCTGTTAGGAGTAATGTTTGAAGTAATTGTCTATCTTCAAGTGATAAATCAGCCTCAGAAAATCTCTCAATTAAAGATAAATCCATTCCGTTTTGCATTAAAAATACCGCTGCTTGTAAATCCTCCGTTCTTGTTTGTGGGTAAGTGAAGTTTCCCGTATCAGTATACAATCCGAGTCCGAATAAGGTTGCTTCGAACGGGGATAATTGGATATGCTGCTTCATCATAAGTTCAATAAAAATCGTAATGGCAGCTCCATATGGCTTAATGATTCGTTGTTCTGTAGGATCAGCTTGCTTTTGTTGATGATGATCATAAATCATCATTTCGTAATTGTGTAATCGCTTAATAGGAACACCTGTTCTGATTAGTGATGACACATCTACGATGATAAATGTGGTGACCTCATCCCATTGAATGTGCTCATAGGCAAAAAAGGACAGCTTATCCCGGTATATAGCTAGAAATGATTTGACCGAGGCTTGCTGCTTATCCGTTAGAGCAACGATCGCATTTGGATGAAGCTTCTTAGCCGCTAACATACAGGCAAGTCCGTCAAAATCTAAATTTACATGTGAAACAATCACTTCCATGAATCGTACCTCTTTCATCCATATAATCTTTCTAATTGGTTTCTTTTACAAGCATAGCGATTCATAAACGGTTGGTCAACGTTGCTCCTCGATCATCAATCCTTTTGTTTGTAGAGTAGGGGGTTCATAAGCATGTTCCATTTTAGTTCGAGAAGGCTTCACCTTTAGGAATGAGTAATACTCTTTTAAAATGAGTGATTTAAACCTACCTATGAGATCGGTCCCTGTATTTTTTGATTCCGTTAAAAAATGTAGTAACTTCATAGTGTTTAGTGTTAAATGGTTGTCTTCGTTAATGTGCAGCCCTATTTCTGAAAAAGGCTCATCATATTGCTGTAAAATGTTATGGATTGCCTCAGTATGGCAAGTCCCTGCAACACGATCATATTGAGAAAGAGCCGTAATGGCGTTGTTGAATTTATGAATAAGCTGCTCTGTTTGATAAATAAAGGTTTCATTCGCATTTAGCTGTTCTATAGCTTTTTTGAGCTCTTGCTCATGATGATAAAATTGCTTAAATTCGTCTTTTAAATCTTGCAAAGCCCGGTAATAACGTTCGTAGGAAAGGATAAAGTTATCGGCAGGGTGTTTTGTTTCATTTGCGATTGGTCGTGTTGCTTCAATCTCTTCAACAGCATGAACGCCTGTCGAGGAGGTAAGGCGATTGACATAATTAGTGCGAATGCGCTCAATACGTGTGCGGTTATAGCTCATTTCCATCCCTCCTTTGGATGAATTGCTTTTCTACTACATATATTCCCTATTTTATGAAATGAAACCTTTATTTAAGGAAAAATAGTTAGGAAAAGCAGGACTTTGACGTTGGATAACGAAAAGTGTATATTCATAGTCATTAATACAACAAAGAAGTTGAGTGAGGAGGTCCTAATGAAGCGTTTAGCGATTGTGTCTGATATTCATGGAAATATCCCAGCACTTGAGGCTGTACTAGAGGACATAGGATTACGGTCAATAGATGAGATCATTTGTCTTGGTGATTTGGTTGGCAAAGGTCCTGAATCAAAAAAATCTGTTGACTTAATTAAACAGCATTGTGACCATGTCGTCATGGGGAACTGGGATGACTTTATCACTAAACCAACTGATTATGTAGTGATTAAGTGGCATCAGGAGCAATTAACTGATGAGGACGTTCAATATTTACGAAGCCTTCCTCATTCATATGAGTTTTGGTTAAGTGGTCAGCTGATTCGTTTCTTTCATGCATCTCCAAGAAGTGTCTACGAGAGAATTCAACCTTGGGACGCGATTGATGACCGCATGAGTTTATTTCAAAATAGTGAATTAACAGCAAATATTGCAGGGGAAACAAAACCGAACATCATTATTTATGGAGATATTCATAATGCTTACATTCAGCATCATAAACGGCAGACGATTATGAATGTAGGAAGCGTCGGTAATCCCCTTGATCAAGTACAAGCATCATATGTGATCCTAGAAGGAATCCGTGATCAATTAGAAGAAGGGGTATTTTCCATTCAATTTATGCGTGTTCCATACGATGTAGAATTGGCGATTCGGCGAGCAAAAGAAATGAATATGCCTGAATTAGAAGAATATACGTTAGAACTTCGGACAGGACAATATCGAGGAGCGAAATGAAAAAAGAACGGTGTCTGTCCTGATTAGGGAACAGACACCTTGTAAGGATAATTTTCTATTCTTGATCAGCAGCAGCGTTTCCTCTCGTCATTTTAGAGATCGTTGTTCGTTCTTTTTTGTTTGCAGGTTGAACAGCATCCTTGCTTTCAATCATGTTACGCTTCGATTTTGAACGTTTACTCATACTAGCAAACCTCCCCTTCATTTGTATTTAATCACCCATATTGTGTCCTAATTCACGTTACTTTATCTAAGGTGAAAAAATTGAGGACACTAATCAACTTTTTCATTGCACTGATTTGTTCAGAGAAGGGCTCGGCTCCGTACGATACACGTATTTTTGAAATAACTCCACTTTTATGGAAGCTCCTTGTAGCGACTACGCATGACGCATTTAAGAAAAGCCGCTTGCAGTTTTTTTATTCAAAAATATAACCGATAGTTTCTAGTGCTTGATCAATAGTCTCCACTGTTACATTTGCTTTATTAGCTAGTTCCTTCAAGGGGTGAACTAATGATTTAGGTCTAATAATGATCGTTGGTTTGTTCATGTTAATCGCTGTAGCCGCATCCATTGCTGTATTCCATTGTTTATACGTTTCTCCGAATAATGCAATAACGATATCAGATTTTCGCATAAGGACCTCGGTCCGGAAATTATTAATATCGGATGCTGCATCATCTCGGTAAACGTTTCCAGGTTGCTTTCCTAATATGTCCTCACCGACACGGTCAGAGCGGTCATGATTCGTTTGAGGTGCAACAAAAGTTAAAGGTAGACCTTGTTGCTTTGCTTTTTGAATGACCTCTTCCCGCCAATGGTCATGAATTTGACCAGCTAAATATACAGTTAGTTCCATCTTTTTACCTCCCGTATGGTTACATATAATTTGTTATTTCCCATTTTGTACGTATTCTAAACATATTTATAGAGGCCGTTCAAAAAGGGCTATTTTTCCCTTTTTGAATCACCTCTTGAACACCTCTTATAAAAGGTATCACATATCACCAATCAACTTTAACGTGTAGGTTTGGAAGTAGTTGGGGCCTTTTGTAGGATAATCCAGATTGTGATCATGACAGTGACTAGAAGGAGAAAGCTGTTCACAAAGTTAATTGTGATCATATACTCCTGAAACTCAAGAAACAAACCCATTAACCAGTGTCGAATATTCGCTATTAGATTAATAATAAGAACGATCGCTAACACACTTCCACCGCCTATTAATCCGAACCGATAGAAGAGAGAGCCTATTAGTAGAAAAGCTGTTAGTAAGAAAAAGCAGACAAAGAAATCAAGAAGTAATGTATAGATCCATGTTTCGTTTAACGTTGTTAATTGAATCGTTGTATATAGTTGAAAGTGATCATTTTGTGTTAAGCGATTGAACAAGGATATCACTTCAGTCATAATAAGAGAAACGGTTGCCATGAATAGTGACAATATGAGATTAAACAACATGACGCTTACAACAAAACTTGAACGTGTTGATCCCATTTTGATCATAAATGGAAAGCTGTCTTTTACCGTTAAGTAACCTGAGAAGCCACAGAAGAAAAAAATGGCCATACTTGGTGAAATAATGATCGTTGTTTCAAGTGAGAACGATAGCGACAATGCAAATAATAGTAATACACTAGCTGTAAAGATAGACCAAAATACAACTAATGAAAAACGAAAATCGTTATAAAGGAAATAAGTATTTGCTCGAATATCACGATACATAAGGCTTTCGCTCCTTTTTGGTCGTCAAATAAACCATTAATTCTTGAATATGACAATGTTCAGCTTCAATACCGGCTTTCTTAGCATCTGTTATCGTTGCATCCCCATATAAAATGGCCGTCTGTTTGCCCATCATTTCAGACTGATGCAAAACATGTTTATTTTTACAAAAAGCCTGAATCGCCGTTTTAGGACCACTAATCTTTAAGCTTTTTGCTTTTAATTGCTCTGCCGTCTCATGTAATAAAATTTGCTGATCTTTTACTAAAATAATCTCTTCGAATAAGTCACTTACTTCATCGATTAAATGGGTAGATAAAATAATCGTTCTTGGCTCAGCTTCATATTCTTCGAGTAAAATGTCATAAAATGTGTAGCGTAAGGAAGCATCTAGTCCAATGTAAGGCTCATCAAAGATGGTGATGGGAGAGCGGCTAGCAAGACCGATAATAATACCTAAAGCTGATTCCATTCCTTTTGACAACCCTTTAACATTTAAATTTTGGTCGAGCTCGAATACGTCAAGTAATCGAATTGCGACATCATTTGACCATTTTGGATAGTAGAAGGATGCAATTTTTAGTGCATGTTTAATTTTGAGGCGTTGTTTGAAATTTCTACTCTCACTAACGAAACAAATTTGGTCTAATGCTTTCTTATTATTAAAAGGCTCTTCGCCATTAATCAAAATTTTTCCTTGATCAGGTAACATATGACCAGATAAAAGCTGGAGCATCGTTGTTTTACCAGCGCCGTTTCGACCGAGTAATCCGTATATTTTGTTTCTCTCAAGTTCTAGGTGAATCTCGTTTAGAGCAACCTTGTTATCATATGATTTTGAAACGTTTTTAAAGGTAATCATGCTTCCTCATCCTCCTTAATAAGTGTAAGTAAAGCTTCGCTTGAAATGCCAATTCTCTTCGCTTCAGCTTTCAATGGAACAATGTACTCATCATAAAATTCATCCTTCCGTTTCTGCAAAATAATCGATCGTGCACCATCTGTAACGAACATCCCAATCCCACGCTTTTTAAAAATAATCGACTGATCGACTAATTGATTAATGCCTTTTCCAGCAGTTGCTGGATTAATTTGATAATATTTTGCCAATTCATTTGTAGAAGGAATACGCTCTCCCTCGACTATTGACCCATCTAGAATACTCTCCTCGATCCTTTCAGCAATTTGCTGAAACAGGGGCTTATCGTCCTCGAAGCTGTTTGACATGTTCTCACCTTCGTTCATTGGTTAGTTACTTATGTAATTAACCATAAAGGTAATGAACGGAAAAGTCAATAGGGTATTTATTTAAATGATAAAAATGCTGATATGTAAGACTTGTATATGGGACAAATTGTAATATGGCAATATAAAATAAACTCTTTCAAAAAGAAAGAGACAGACCGTAGACAAAACGTCTTTGAGAATTTTTTCTCAAAGGCATTTTTACGTTATTTCCTCTATTTTCTATTGGTGACGCTGGAGGGTGGGTGTTTCTACAGTCTCAGTTGGCAGCGCCGTATCGTGGTAACTACTCAAAAAAAGCCTGTCGACTGTCTCGCTTTTGCGAGACTTTGTCGACAGGCTGACTCTTTCAAAAGGAAAGAGAAAATCAAAGGGTGCTAATCAGAGCCCTTAAAAACCCTCTCTTATTGAGGCCACTGAAAAAGTTTGGTTTTAACTTTTTCAGTGGCCTCCTCTTATTACGTTATCGTGCAAAAAAGGGAGAAGGATATATGGAATAAAACCAGTCAATTGAAAAGATAAACTTCTCAATGTCCTTAGTGTGAGTTTTGCTTTATTTCTCAGAAATTTTGGTTCATTACTCACTCACTTTAAATTGTTTCGTTAACTTAGAAAGCGATGACGATAAATCTGTTAATGTTAAACCAATTTGATGAGTAGTCTGTACTTGTTGGATTTGTTCATCACTCGTCGCCATCATTTCTTCTGAACTGGCAGATGTTTCCTGTGATATTGATGTTAAACTATGTGATGTTTGTTCTAAAGCTGGTAGTAAATGATTAAATTGTTCTACTTCCTTTTTCATTTGATCAAGGTTGATACCCACTGATGAGATTTCTTGCATAAGAGAGTCTAATGATTGTTTGGAACTGTTGGCCATTTTTAAGTTCGATTTTGTTTTATCTAGCATTTGATTGAATTCATTATTCGCTTCGAGCGTTTTTGCTTCCATATTGGAGATGGAGTCCGAAATCTGTTCAGTGGCCTTAGAAGATTGTTCAGCAAGCTTGCGAACCTCTGTTGCTACGACTGCAAATCCTTTACCGGCATCACCTGCTCGAGCAGCTTCGATAGTCGCATTTAAAGCTAATAATTTCGTTTGCTCGGCTATTTCATTAATTAAATCAACGACATTCATAATCGAAGAGGAATGTTGCTTAACATCTTTAATGGTTTGCGTTAATTGGGTGAAATCACCTAGAAAAGTATGGAACGTTTGGATAAGGTTAGCGACGGTTTTTTCTCCTTTTTTAGCTGAATCGCCTACTTCATTAGATTGATTAGCTAATTGTTCCATTTTAAGGAGCATTTTTTCAACCTTTTGATTCATTTGTTTAAGGTTAGTTAAATTACTTTCAGAGCTAATGGCGGTTTGTTCAGCGCCTTCCTTGACTACATGAATAGATTCAACTAATTGCTGACTTGATGTAAGGGAATTTTCTGAAGAGGTGCTTAGTTGTGTTCCAGTTACTTCTAATTCATGCGTAGTTTTTTTTAAGTCTGTTACCATCGAACGCATATGCTGAATCATCGCAATATAGCTTTTATGTAAAGATAAGATTTCTGGAATCGTGGTTTTTATTAATGGTGTTTGTTGCAAATCACCCTCTCTTACTGTTCTCATTGTCTGTTGCAAAATAGTTAATGGCTTAGTTATCGTTCGTACTAATAATAACATCAGTAGTGTCGCAATGATAATAATCGTAAAGCCTACAATAATAGATAGCTGGGACATGCGATGAACAGGTGCCATATACGAATGCCTTGGAATGATAATTGCATAAGTTCCATTGATTTCACTCATCTCACGAAACGTAATCGTATAGTCCATACCATCTAACTCGGTATGAATGATTCCGTTAGGCGAATTGCTCATGCTAGATATGATATCTTGAGTGATAGACGGAAGTGTAGTTTCACTCACGTTAAATGGAAACACATTATTCTCAGATACGTAAAGAAAGTCAGCCTCAATTCCTTCCTTTAGAAAGGTTTCATGCTGTTCTCTGATATTAATATTAAGAAGCTGCATAAAATAGTCATGATCACTCACATACAAAAAATGTAGGTTTTCTGCAATATGACCAATTAGCTCAGTCTCTCTTTCTAGTCGATTTTCCATTGAAGCTAAAGTTGTTCGTTCAGCGACAATGTAAGAAATAAGGCCTACTGAAGTGACTGAGATGGTTAATAATGAAAATAAGAGAATAAGCAAGCGTAAACGTAAATTCACTTTTTTCCAGAAAGAATGAAAGAAGTGTTCTTTTTTTTGGTTCTTTTTACTCATTTCTAAATACCCCCTTTGATACAATAAGTTGATTGTATCAAAGGAATGTAAAGGGAATGTAAAGGAGATATATGTTTCATATAAAATTGTAGTATGAGGAGTAATTTAAGAGGAGCTACTATAACCATTGATTTAACTAAAGTGCTTGTAGTTGTTCGTTTCTAAAAACGTGACACAATCGAATCATTTTGCAAGTCATTTTAAGAAATGTTCCGGATTAAGATGAAGATTTCCCTCCACCTAGAATGGATTGCAATAATCCAGAAGGCAGCTTAAATGTTTCATTATTCCAGTCTAGCGATCGCAACGATTCTTCTTCATCTTGAGCAGCTTTAATATTCGTTACTTCCTTATGGATCGTTTCCATTTTATAATCTAATGCTGATGCAGATTCAGCTGCTTCTTTTAATTCATTAACTAGTCTTGTTGGGATCGTTTTGTTGTATTTATAAAAAATCTTATGCTCTAAACTAGCCCAAAAATCCATTGCAATTGTACGTATTTGCACTTCTACATAAACATGAATTTCCCGATCAGACATGAAAACAGGTACTTCAACTATGAGGTGAAGACTACGATACCCATTTGGTTTTGGACTTGCAATATAATCTTTCATCTCTATAACTTGAAGGTCCTTCTGACGTTGTATCATATCACAGATCGTATAAATATCTGATAGAAATGAACAAGTGATGCGTATGCCAGCAATGTCATGTACTTGTTCTTTAATACCATTTAAGGAAAGAGGGATTTTTTTACGTTGAATTTTCGTTAACAGACTTTCAGGTGATTTTAAACGAGAGCTAACATGTTCGATTGGATTGTATTCATGAATATATTCAAATTCTTGCTTTAAAATATCGATTCTTGTATCCATTTTATCAAGAGCAAACTTATACGCCATCATAAACCTTGTCACTTCATGTTTGAACTTTTTTAATTGACTCATATCGATTTTATCTGTATCCATAGCTAATCCCCTCAGCTTTACTTTTTCTACACTATTATTATGACAAAATAATGAAGAAAATCAATGGAAAGGCTTTAATTTTCATGAAGATGACCGAATTATGGAAAACTATCAAAAAAAGAAGAAGATCACTGAAAAGAAATGGACTTTCTTTGTGATCTTCATGAAAGATTTTCTGAATACTAACGGTTATTTTGCAAATACATGGTTTCCAATTCTCGTCGTTTCGGTCCGAGTTGCAATCCAATGATTCGTAGCAATATCTGGATTATAGAAAAATAATGATCCTGCCCCCTGACCTCTAAATGCTAGAGCTTCATCGACTGCCCGTTTTGCTTCATCATCAGCAGAACGATTAATATGACCATTTTGTACTGGAGAGAAGGCATAGTGTCCAGATGGCGCGACTTCATGGATGACATTGTAGATCGAATTCGGAAAATCATCATGATCAACGCGATTTAAAACAACAGTTGCAACGGCTACCTTACCAGAATAAGGCTCTCCTTGTGCTTCTGCGTGAACAAGTCGCGCTAATAAGTCTCTCTCGGTCGATGAAATACTATTAGGAATTTGTAAATGCTCTCCAATATAAATGACATCCGACTGTTTACTATTTGATTTTTTTATATCATGAACAGAAACGCCATATTTTTGTCCTAATAGATAAAGAGTGTCTCCAGATACGACCTCATGTGTTGTTTGTGCTTGTACTCCTTGTGCGCCAATAAAGATCATGGCTGTTGCACATACTGTCATAATTATTTTTTTCATTGTGTGATTACCTCCTAAAAGTTGTTCGTCTACTAACCTAACAAAAAAATAGTAGCTTTTCTTTAGGAGTTATTTTCCATTTGAATGGTTTTAGCTGCTAGATTACTAGTAGCTGTAAAGCTGAGCTTGTTATCTTACATTTGTGTAACGAATGACGAAACACTATTGAAATATAAAATACTAGCTACATATACCTATTTTTTTTCATCCGTAACTAGAATGATATCGAACTGTAACATTTATCCTTTATAATGTTGAATGAGATTATGGTGAATAGGAGGAAAGTATGAGGTTTAGTAAGTTGTTTTTTTGTTTTCTGGCTATGTGTTACTTGTTTATACCTTTACCTATCTATGGTGAAGAACTAGCTTCATTACATAGTGAGACGGCTGTTTTAATGGATGCGACAAGCGGAAACATTTTGTATGAACAGGATAGTCAACAGCAGATGTATCCAGCAAGTATTACAAAGATTTTAACGGCTATAATGGCAATTGAAAAAGGTCATGTAGATGATACAGTTGTGGTACCGAAGGAAGCAACAGAAGTGATTGGAACTAGGGTATATTTATTAGAAGATGAAGAGGTTTCTCTATTAACGTTAATTCAAGGATTACTTATTAACTCAGGTAATGATGCAGGAACAGCCATTGCTCATCATATATCAGGTAGTGAGGAAGCCTTTGCTCTTGAAATGAACCGTTTTATTCATGATGAAATTGGGGTAAGTCGTACGAATTTTACAAACCCGCATGGGTTATTTGATGAGAATCATATAACAACAGCATATGATATGGCGAAGATTACGCAATATGCGTTGGAGAATGAACTTTTTCGTGAAATTGTAGCAATGAAAGAAATGGAATGGAATGGGGAAGGATGGGAAACGATAATCTATAATCACCATCGAATGCTGTGGGATTATGAGGGAACAACTGGTGTGAAAAATGGATTTGTCCGAAAATCTGGTTATACATTAGTAACTTCTGCTGAGCGAGATGGCATGGAGCTAATAGCCGTTACGTTAAACTCTCCATCTGCTTCACATGCATATGAGGATACAGCTGCGTTATTAGATTATGGTTTTGATTCTTATGAATTGCATACGTTAGAGTCCGGCGAAAAATTCAAAACGGATACGAAAAAGGTTTTTCAATTAAACGATGATGTACATTACGTTCAAAAAAAAGGCGAAAAATCCAGTGTATATGTCAATGATTCAGGGTTATTACGTGTAGTTGATGAAAACAATAATCGGTTAATGTCTTCTATATTAGAATTAGTCGAGACTGAAAAGAGCAATGAAGACGTTATAGTAGAAGAAGGAGAGGAAAGTGCAGAAGATTCGAATTCCTTCTTCTATCGAATTTTATCTTATTTTGGATGGGTATCTTAATAGGTATATAGATTGGGTGTGTAGAAAGAGTGAAGAGGGCACTGAAAAAGTTTGGACTTAAGTTTTTGGTGCCTTTTAAGCTGTTGAAACTTCTATAGGAGCATGCTCAAAAACCACCAAAAAATATGAAATTGCTACATTCGCTACGCATCTTGTGAAGAGAAAACGACTCACCACAAGACTTTAAAAGATGTAGCGACTACACTCATTGCTTCTAGGTTATTCAAAAAGGAAGGGAAACAACGCCCATTTTGAACAATCACTATAAATTTTTCAATCGGACTTCTTTTACTTTGTGACCTGCGCCTTTTTTTAAAATCATATCGGCACGATGACGAGTTGGTCTAATGTTTTCTTCAAGATTTATGGCATTAATCGATTGCCAGATTCCTCTTGAAATCTCTTCCGCTTCGTAATCACTTAAATCGCGATATTGATGAAAATAAGATTCGGATTTTTGAAACGCGGTATTTCGCAATAGTTTGAAGCGTTCAATATACCAAGCTTGGATATTGCGCTCATCAGCATCGACATAAATAGAAAAGTCAAAGAAATCAGAAACGAAGACATGAGGAATGTGCTGATTTTTCTTGTTTACTTGGAGCACGTTAATTCCTTCAATGATGACGACGTCAGGGTTATCAATCGTTTGGTGAGTATCTGGCAATACGTCATACGTCAAATGAGAGTATAAAGGAGCTTCGATGCCAGACGTGCCAGATTTCAAATCATATAAAAAGTGAATGAGTCGTTCTATATCATAGCTTTCAGGAAACCCTTTTCTTTTCATTAAATTCTTCTTTTGCAAAATGGCATTTGGATAAAGAAATCCATCCGTTGTAACAAGTTCAACTGAAGGCTTTGATGGCCACCGTTTAATAAGCGCCTGTAATAACCTAGCAGTCGTGCTTTTTCCAACTGATACACTCCCAGCAATGCCAATTATATATGGTGTTTTTTTTGTTTGTTTCTGAAGGAAGCGATTTGTCTTACTATGTAATGATAACGCTTGCTCCATATTTAAATAAAGAAGCTGGGAAAGTGGTAAATAAACATCCGCAACTTCATCAGCAGATATTGTTTGATCGATACTTCCGATTTTTGTTCGTTCTTCGTCTGATAAAATTTCCTTCGTTGCTTCTGATAAAATTGCCCATTCTTGTCTTGTAAAGGTGGTATAAGTAGACAAGGGTGCTTTTTGATGTAGAGTTGACATACAAATCTCCTTTAGTCATGTTAGTAGGTACAATTAATTGATTTAATACTACCATTTCTTTCAGTGAAAATGTAACTAATTCGTTTTATAAGGGTAAGGGTATTGAAAAAGTTTGGTTTTTAACTTTTTCGGTGCCTTTTCGTATTGGGCGTGAATAATGCCTATTTTGAAAACCTGATACGAGTGTTTTTTTTATATCAAGTAACGAATGAAACCGTTGTTTGCCTAATCAAAGGTTGATTTGGAGGTCACTGAAAAAGTCCTTTCTAGTCACTCAAGGAAGAGTAATGGCTCCGCTCGTTGCGCGCCTTGCTATGAGAAACCCACTCATTGCGAGGT
>NZ_JBGUAV010000030.1:0-52464 GCF_041821005.1 Halalkalibacter sp. AB-rgal2 | reverse complement strand
GACACCATTTCACTGAGAAATGGTGTCTTTCATTGTTTCTGTGATCATGAGCTTTCTAATAATTCTTTGTACGGTGTCATATCAATCTTTCTTTCCTTTAATTTCTTGATAAGAAACTTATGGTCTCGTTTTGGTGTGGCGATAATGTAACCTTTAATAATATAATCTTCGGTTAAGACGTCAATTTGATCTTTTAGTGCTAATTCACCAATTTTTCCTGCAATCTTTCCTTTTGCAACATCGCGGAATAATTCAGGTACAGGCTCTACTAAATCATTTAGTAATTCCTTCTGTTCGTCATTCCATAAATGGAGTGTTTGTTCGATATAATAGTCTTGCCAGTCTAATATTGACTTTCCATCTTCTTTCGGCAAACGTTTCAGGAATTTCCGAAACATGAAGTATCCGCCGATAAACATAATGGTTATTAAAAAGACAGTCCAACCAACAATAAACCACATGAATCCTTCATTAGGCATCTTATTCACCTCAACTTATCTTCCATCCTATCCTATCATATGATTGATATTCTTTGCGACTGAATCCTGTTCGATTTCGTGAATATTTGATATGATGAGTATCTGGGGTGAGAGTAATGCTAGAGATCATTTTTTATGGAATTCATTTAGTTTTTTCCTTATTTTTCTTTTTATTAATTCCGTTCGTTTGGCTTATTAAAGGGAGCTTATTAGAAAGAAATGTAGTAGCTTTACAAAGGCTATTGCGTTTTTATAAGCCGATCTTATTTATTGCACATATCGGAGTCATTGTTTCGTTGTTGACGGGAGTTTATTTAGCTACTAGTTGGCTTAATTTTTGGTTCTTGGCTGTTTTAGTTGTATGGCTCGTATTAAGTGCTTATTTAGGGATCACAGCGAAATATGTTAGGCTTGTTCTAGAACAAATCGAACAGCATTCAGCCTTGAAATCTTATGATGATGTTAGTAAGTTAAGACGAGCTAGCCTTGTATTGATGATTATTACGGTCCTTATGTTTGCTTTGAAGCTATTGCGCTACGTTTAATTCTCGATTTTGTACAATAATTATGTCATGATCGTTCATACTATATAAGAAAAAATGTATAGGAGGGTGACAAATGATTATTGGAGTTCCTCGAGAGGTGAAAAACAATGAGAATCGTGTTGCGATGACACCAGCCAGTGTCTCTACCTTAATTCAATTAGGTCATCGTGTTTTGGTCGAACAAGGAGCAGGTGAGGGAAGTGGCTTTTTTGATCAGTATTATGAAGATGTTGGAGCAGAATTAATGAATGAAGCAGAGACAGTTTGGAGACGAGCTGAGATGATTGTCAAGGTTAAAGAACCTCTCCCTTCTGAATATCAATATTTTCGTCAAGGTCTTATTTTATTTACATATTTACATTTGGCCGCCGTTCGTGAATTGGCAGAAGAACTTATGAAAAGTGGCGTCATTGCGATTGCATATGAAACGGTTCAAATTGGAAATACACTTCCTTTATTAACACCGATGAGTGAAGTAGCTGGACGTATGGCAACACAAGTAGGTGCACAGTTTCTAGAGAAGCCTAAAGGCGGAACAGGCATATTACTCTCTGGCGTCCCTGGTGTAAGTAGAGGGACTGTAACGATTATCGGAGGCGGAATTGTAGGGACAAATGCAGCGAAAATAGCTATAGGCTTAGGTGCAAATGTGACGATTATTGACTTAAATCCGAATCGGTTAAGAGAGCTAGATGATTTATTTGGTTACAAAGTCCAAACAATGATGTCTAATCCATTAAATATAGCAGAGTATGTTGCTAAGTCTGATTTAGTTATTGGCGCAGTCTTAATACCAGGAGCTAAAGCACCGAAACTCGTCAGTGAAGAGATGATTAAAGCGATGAGAGATGGTTCTGTTATTGTCGATGTTGCCATTGATCAAGGTGGAATATTTGAAACCATTGATAAGGTTACAACTCATGATCAACCAACTTATACGAAACATGGAGTTGTTCATTATGCAGTTGCCAATATGCCTGGTGCTGTTCCACGAACATCAACAATTGCCTTGACGAATGTAACACTTCCTTACATTTTACAAATTGCAAAACTAGGAATAAGAGATGCTGTGCTTCGAAACGGTGCACTATTATTAGGTTTAAACGTAGCTGGTGGTAGCATAACCTATAAGGCTGTAGCGGATGATTTGCAGCTTGCCTATAAGGCTGCTGAAGAAACATTGGATTCACTTTCTTAATGAAATGGGGATGAACATGGAAGAAAATGAGGCGAAAGTGATTTTGGAGCAATTACGTAGTAAAGAATTGACACAATATCGGGTTAAGCGAGCGGATTTTTTACAATTTCGTGAAGTATTAGTTAAGCAGGAAGATGCGATTAACTTTCGAGGGAATGCTCAGCATGGTGGAGAAACGATTTACACATATGAACCAAATTGGACTAAATAAACGTTAAAAGGGATGAACTTATAACGCTCATCCCTAACTTATTATTGAAGACCTTAGCAAATATAAGCTGCTCCAACAATAACAAGTAAAATGAACAATACGACTAGTAGCGCAAACCCACCGCCATAATGACTCATGTTATTAGCCTCCTTTAACCTGATTTCAGTATCAATATATGTACTTAAGGTAAAGGGTGATTGGGTGTTCGTGGAGGAAATGGAGAAGAAATCATTTGCATTAAATGAAATGTAATCATTAGTTATTGTAAAAAAGATAAGTGAAAAAAATAACGAGACTTCTTTCTAGGTTCATATTAAAATAAGTAGTAGAATGATATTAAGGAGGTTTATTATAATGACAACTAAATTAACATTAGGCGTAATTGGAGCAGGGAATATTGGCAATGTTCACTTACGCGTATTCGATCGACTTAAACAAGAGGTTGAATTGAAAGCGATTACTGATGTCTTTCTCCCAATGGCTCAATCAAGGGCTGAGGAGTATGGGATTGAGAGTGTTTATGAAACAGCAGAGGAATTAATTGCCGATGAGGACTTAGACGCAATCATTGTAGCCGTTCCAAATAAATATCATGCTTCTCTTGCAATCCAGGCATTAAAAGCAGGTAAGCATGTCATGTTAGAGAAGCCAATGGCGATTAATGAACGTGATGCAAAAGAAATCCTACTTACTCAACGTCAAACAGGTAAAGTAGTCATGATTCCTCACCAAATGAGATGGGAATCGATTGCTCTACAAGTGAAGGATCAAATTAATCGTGGTGAACTGGGATCGATCTACCATGCGAAAGCAGGCTGGTTTAGACGTAAAGGAATACCAGGGTGGGGAACGTGGTTCACACAGAAGAATGAATCTGGTGGAGGTCCACTTATTGACATCGGTGTGCACTTATTAGATCTGTCTTTGTATTTGATGGGCAATCCTAAACCAATTTCGGTATTCGGTTCGACCTATGCTGAGTTCGGTCCAAGAAAGAAAGGAATTGGTACATGGGGGAAGCCGAATTGGGATGGAACGTATGATGTAGAGGATTTAGCATCTGCCTTTATTAAAATGGAGGATGGTAGTACTCTTACATTAGATGTAAGTTGGGCTGTTCATATGGATACAGATAGTCAACCATTTGTTCATGTATTAGGAAGTGAAGGTGGAGCGTCGATTCGTGGGAATAAGGGTAAGTTTCTAACTGAAAGGTTTGATGAGACAATTGACGTCGATTTAGAAGCAGCGGAAGAAGAAGAAGGGGAGCGACTTCGTTTAAGCCAACATTTTCTTGAATGTATTCGTGAAGGAAAAGAACCGATTTCTAATGCATTAACAGGCTATACGAATAATTTAATTTTAAGTGCAATTTATGAGTCTTCTCAAACCGGACGTGAAGTGCAATTAAATTGGGATATTGAAGGTGAATAATATGTTAAAAGGAGTCACCAATGCTGGTTTAGGCGATGTTGGAACAATTGAAGAATTTATTATAAACGCGTCTAAGTATGGATTTGAATCAGTTGATACGAGTGGAAATGAGCTCGTTTGCTGGGTTGAACAAATTGGGTTAGAAGAAGCACGAGCGTTTTTAAGAAAGTATAACATTCAAATCGGAGCAATTGGATTATCAGTAGAGTGGAGACGTGAGGAAGAGGAGTTTAAAACAGGTTTAGAGCCATTTATTCGAGAAGCTGAAGTTGCGTCGGCCTTAGGTTGCCGCTCATGTGTAACGTATATATTACCGTCTACTGATTATCCACCAGCAGCATTTATGGCTAGAGCGGTTCGACGTTTTCGTACGTGTGCAGTTATCTTAAATGAGTACGATATGAAACTTGGATTAGAATTTGTTGGCCCTCACCATCTTCGTACTGCGTGGAAATATCCATTTATTTGGACGATGTCTGAAACAATCGATTTAATTGAAGCGATAGGTAAGGCGAATGTTGGCTTGTTAATTGATGCTTATCATTGTTACACAACTGGGATTGATTTTGCCGAATTAAATCAGCTCGATGTGGAGAAAATTGTCCATGTTCATATAAATGACGCAAAAAGTATTCCTGTATCAGAAGTGTTAGATAATGATCGTTTATACCCTGGGGAAGGGGTTATCAATCTTGTTGAATTTTTAAAACAACTACAGTCTATCGGTTACCAAGGTTCTATAACGCAAGAAGTTCTCACTCAAATCCCTGAAGATCAAGAACCAGAACAGCTTTGGGATAAGACATCCAACGCATATGATGCGTTATTTAAACAATTAGAACGCTAAAAATGGAAGTCACTGATGAAGGTGAAAATCAGAGGTCACAATATAAGTAAAAAATAAACTTTTTCTGTGACCTTCGTAGGAAAGAGGAGGCTTATGATTCAAATATAGTCTCCTCTTTTTTTAGTGGGGGAATTTGAGTTATAATAAACAACGTATTGAGTTACTTAGTATAGGGGTCCTTTGAATGAGTTTTTTATTAATTGTATTACCTGCTTTTTTAATATTTGCTGTTGGATTTCTTGGACAAAAGATGATTGGATTTGATCCGAAACCGATATCTGTACTAGCGATTTATTTAATGTCACCGTTTTTAGCTTTTCGTACCTTTTATATGAATCCTGTAACGATCAACTATTTTTATATTTTCGCCTTTTGCTTACTTCTTTGTCTTGGATTAATTGTTGTTTCCTTTGTTGCAGGGAAGATCATGAAATCGAGCGAATCTCAAGTATCAGCTATGGTTCTTACTGGAGTATTTATGAATAGTGGGAATTATGGAGTCCCTATTATATTGTTTGCATATGGAACGGTTGGATTTGACTATGCGGTTATCATGATGGTCATTCAATCTTTTCTAATGAGTACAATCGGATTATATTATGCAGCTAGAGGGAGCCGCGAAGGAAATACGATGAAGCAAGCTTTTATTAAAGTCATACGTATGCCATTAATTTATGGTGCATTACTCGGTTTAGCATGCCAATTGATGCAATTAAATATCCCAATTCAATTGTATCAATCCATTGATATGATTGCAGATGCAACGATACCTACGATCATGATTGTACTTGGCATGCAGTTGGCACTAATCAAACGTAAGCAAGTAGCTATGAAGGAATTGAGCTTCATCATTGTGATGAGAACGATTATTTCTCCTGTCGTTGCTTATGGAATTATTTTATTATTGCCAATTGATCAACCATTAGCAAGTATACTTATTGTATTAGCAGCGATGCCTTCAGCAGCAAATACGACCATGTTTGCCTTACAATTTGACACGGAGCCAGACCTTGTTTCATTTAGTACATTGGTAACAACGGTATTAAGTATCGTCACCGTTCCGATTATGCTAATGATCGTAAGTATGTAGCGTTATAGATTGAGGAGGAGGAGTATGCAATTTAATAATAAAGACCGTATATTATTTATTGGTGACAGTATCACAGATTCAGGCCGAAAAGAGGATAATGAAATGATTGGGTGGGGATATGTAAGGTTAATAAGAGATTATTTACATATTACGAATCCTAATAAATCCCTTCACGTATTGAATAAAGGTGTAAGTGGGAATCGAATATCGGATTTAGAGGCTCGATGGAAAGTAGATGTGATTGATCTCAATCCTGATTATCTTTCTGTATCAATAGGAGTTAATGATGTGTGGCGACAGCTTGATCATCCTGAAATGGAGCAAGTATTTCCTGATCAATATAAAGAAATTTATATCAGAATTCTAGAGGAAGTAAAAGAAAACACCAATGCGACGATCATCTTAATGGAGCCAACCATAATTGAAGAAGACTTACTAGCAAAAGGCAATCAACTGTTAAAAGCCTATGTTCAAGTTGTCCATGAAGTTGCTGAGGAGTTTGAAGCAATCGTCGTCCGTACTCACCAAGCGTTTGTTACTTATTTAGAAGCACAAAATGAACAGCCATTAACAACTGATGGTGTACATATGAATTCATTAGGCGACATGCTAATGATGAAAGAGTGGATTGAGGCAGTCTTAGGGTAAAGAAGTTTGAGGCAAGGATAGGAGTAAGATATCCAAGCCTCAAAGACGAAATATTGTAAACCCAATAAGGAAAAAGAGGATGGAGCCGAAAATACTCATTGAAACATAAAACCCAAATTCCTTCCATTTCTTTTGCTTAAATAATTGCATCGCTTCAACACTATATGTAGAAAAGGTTGTAAAAGCACCAAAGTAACCGATTCCGAAAAAAAGGTAATAAGGGTCCTCATAGGCACCGATTGGTACTTGTTTAAAATACAATGAAAAGAAGCATCCAAGACTAAAAGATCCGAGTACATTTACAAACAACATAGCAATCGGGACAGGGGGATTCGGAAAGCGCTCCATCATGTATAAACCTACTAAATAACGTGAAATAGCTCCTAATGCGCCACCAATGGCTAATAAAATCAAGTTCATCCGCCGTTCACCTCATGCTTTTTAAATCGAATCCATTTACCGGAAACTCTTCTTGCTAGTTCGAATCCGAGTAGGGCAAATAGGATACCTCCTACCATTGAACCAAATATGTAAATGATCGCATCAAAAGCAGTAAAAGTAGTAGAAAGAAATGTTGCATCTGCTGCTAATGTTGACATCGTTGTAAAACCGCCACACAAGCCAACTCCTAACCCGAGCTTAACCCATTCCTTTGGGATAAAAAGTAAGAACCACGCCGTTAAAAAACCTAAAAGAAAGCTTCCGAATAGATTTTCAATAAGCGTTCCAAAAGGATAGCCTGTCTCCAATGTGAATAAGTTTAGCCCGTATCGACTTATTGTCCCAATTGCTGCCCCGATTCCGATTGCAACAACATTTTCCCATTGAACCTTCAATTTATACTTCCACCTTCCAATTAAGCCATCTCATATAGTTTAAATGAAATGGTACAATGAAGCCAACATTTCCTAACATATTATTAGCTTTTTAAAAAATGACAAAACTAGTTGACGTTAGAATGTTCAATCTTATAAGATTGAATAAATGAAATGGGTTTCATAGTTAATAAGTTTCTATATTACATAAACGAAAGGAATGATTAAATGAGAAAATTCCCTTTAGACATCCATGATAACTCACTTAAAACAAGAGCTGATATCCAACAAGCAGTCAAGCAATTATGCGAGCCTTTAATGGAGAAAAGCAGTCCAGCCTTTGCGCATGTTCATATAGGAAACACGAGCGCAAGTTATTCTCAATCAACAGCATTTATGGAAGGGTTTTCAAGGCCATTGTGGGGAATTGCTCCTTTAGTAGCTGGAGGTGGAGAGTATGAGCATTGGGATTCTATTCTCCAAGGTGTTAAAAATGGCACAAACCCTGATCATGAGGAATTCTGGGGATGTTTGACTGATTACGATCAAAAAATTGTAGAGATGGCCGCTTATGGTTTAACATTAGCGATTGCACCAGAAAAATTATACGATCCATTAAATAAGGAGGAAAAAAGAAACCTTGTGAATTGGCTTTCACAAATCCATTCTTATAAAGCTCATGATTGTAATTGGCTTCTCTTTTTAGTTGTCGTAAATCTTGGTTTGAAAAGGATTGGAGTATCGTATGACGAAGACCAGATGGAGCGGCATTTAGACCGAATAGAAGACTATTATCTTCATAATGGCTGGTATTCCGATGGTGTCGGTGGTCATTGTGACTATTATACTTCATTTGCCATTCATTATTATTGTTTGCTCTATGCGAAATTGATGGAGAAGGAAGATCCTACACGTTCACATAAGTATAAAGAAAGAGCTCGTTTATTTGCAAAAGATTTCATTCATTGGTTTTCAAATGACGGCTCTGCCCTACCTTATGGTCGTAGCTTAACATATCGATTTGCTCAGGTGTCGTTTTGGAGTGCTATGGTCTTTGCAGAGGTCGATGCTTTTTCGATTAGTGTGATGAAAGGAATCATCCTTAGGCACATACGGTGGTGGTTAGATCAAGCGATTTTACTTGCAGATGGTACGTTAAGTATTGGATATACGTACCCGAACTTAATTATGGCGGAGAACTACAATTCTCCAGGCTCTCCGTATTGGGGCTTGAAAGCCTTTTTAATTTTAGCACTTGATCATGATCATCTCTTTTGGAAGGCTGAGGAACAATCTCTTCCAAGTTTAAAGCAAACATTATTACAAAGATCCGCACATTTAACGATTTGTCGCCAGGATGAAGTAGGTCACGTATTAGCCTTTAATAGTGGTCATCACTCAACAAATGAACATACACATACTTCTGCTAAATATGAAAAATTTGTGTATTCTAACTACTTTGGATTTAGTGTACCGAGAGCTGAATGGGGATTAGAGCAAGGGGCATTTGACTCGATGCTTGCAGTAAGTGAAAGAGATAACCTTTATCGTGTAAAAAGAAAGAGTGAAGAATGGGAGCTTGAAGAAAATTATATCTATACGAAATGGAAGCCTTGGGACGATGTTGTCATAAAAACATGGCTCGTTGTAGGAGCACCTTGGCACGTTCGTATTCATGTTATTAATAGTAATCGGGATTTAGATGTCGCCGATGGTGGTTTTGCATTAGGAAAACCATTTGAGCCTTATGGGAAAGAACAGCTAGCTATTGAAGAAAGTCGAAATGAGGTATTAGCCAAAACGACATTAGGATTGAGCGGGATCAAACATTTGAGTGGAAATGGTCACACAAAACTT
The DNA here is from genome assembly GCF_041821005.1 of Halalkalibacter sp. AB-rgal2. Classification (NCBI taxonomy): domain Bacteria; kingdom Bacillati; phylum Bacillota; class Bacilli; order Caryophanales; family Bacillaceae; genus Halalkalibacter; species Halalkalibacter sp. AB-rgal2. The sequence continues at coordinate 43,340 of NZ_JBGUAV010000030.1, read as the reverse complement.
GTGCATCCTCATTCTAATACGAATGTGATCCATTCACGTACCGTTATTCCAACTGCAATAGCACAATGTGACAAAGGAAACAGTATATTTATTAATGCCGTGTATGGGGAACCAAAATCAACCGAATATAGCTGGGAAGAAGCACCGGTCGTTGAGACAAAAGCAAATGTTATATTTGTTTATAGCAGCGCTAGACGAGAGAAGCTGTTATTTGAATTGGATGTATCAAGTCATTTGTCATGATAACTACCATTATGTAAGAGATAAGAAGAGTCGTCAAAGTGCAAATCTTTGTCGACTTTTTATATTTATGAAAGGAGGAATGTGTCGTAATGCGACCAAACATTAAGAAGTTATTCTTAATGTGAGTTTTTAAAACGGTCATTATTGTTCCTAAACTTTGTTGATTTTCAAAATATATTTAACGTTTGTTATCTATCATCTCGAAAACGAAAACTCTATAATAGTAAATGTAAGCACTTACAAATTTGAAATAGGGGGTAACAAAAATGAAGATGAAAATGTCGAAATTCCTATTGCTAATGATCTTGGCTATGTTACTTGTTGTCGTTGGATGTAGCTCTGACACTGGTGGCGATGATGCTGGTGATGACGGTGCAGAGGAAACGCCAGCAGATGACGGCGATGATTCAGCAACAAATGACGGTGATCAAGGAGATGTGACGATTCGAGTTGCTTGGTGGGGTGGACAAGAACGCCACGATATGACACTTGAAGCGATTGATTTATTTGAAGAAGAGTATCCTCATATTACGGTAGAGCCTGAGTATACGGGCTGGGACGGGTATTGGGAGAGATTAAATACACAAGCGGCTGGTTCTAACTTACCTGACGTTATTAATATGGACAACTCGCAATTAAATGAGTATATTAGTCGTGATTTATTAGTCGATCTAGCTCCATTTATTGAAGATGGAACAATTAATTTAGATGACGTCGATGAGGTTTACCAAGAGATTAATCATGATGGTGATCGAGTGTTAGCGGTTTCTCTAGGTGCCAACGCACTAGCGACGATTTACAATCGTGATATGTTTGAAGAACATGGGATTACACTTGATCCTGGTTATACGTATGAAGAAATGGTTGATGCAATGCTAGAAATGGTAGAAAACGCTGATGGAGATTTTTATGGATTTGACTTAGCGAATGCAGAATTTGAAATGTTCTTTACTTATGCGCGTCAGCATGGACAATCTGTCTTCAATGAAGAAGGTACTGGACTTGGGTTTGAGGAAGACGTGTTAGTCGATTTCTTTACACTAATACAAGATATGGTTAATGAAGGTGCAGCACCATCACATGATATTACGATGGATTATATTGATGGTGGAAATGCGATGTTAGCTGACAATTCAGCCGCTATGCAGATGGCTGCAAGTAATCAAATCATCGGTGTTTCTCAAACTACTGATAATGAATTAGGGTTAACGATATTACCATCTCTCGATGGAGGACAACACGGAAATTGGATTCGTCCAAGTATGTCTTTTTCAATTGCTACACATTCTCAGGAGCAAGAAGCTGCAGCGTTATTTATTGACTTCTTTACAAATAGTTTAGAAGCAAATGAGATTTTACAAGCTGATCGGGGTGTGCCGATTTCTTCAGCAGTACGTGATCACTTAGCGCCAATGGTTGATGGACCAGTACAAGAGACATTTGAGTTCTTAGAGCTTGTAGCTGATTATACAAGCCCTGCAGACCCATTATCTCCTCCAGGTGAAACTGAGGTTCGTGGTTCATTCTTACGTGTTATCGAAACATTGAAATACGATCGAATTACACCTGAGGAAGCAGCTGTACAATTTATGCAAGAAGCTGAGAATGTATTGAATTAAAGGAAGTGGGGGAGGGCTCGTTCCTTTTTGAGCTCTCCCTTTTCTTAGAAGAGGAGGTATGAGCGATCATGGCTAAGCCTGAAGAGGTAACAAAGGCGGAGCTAAGCTCAAATGAGCTGGCCGAGCATACAAAAAAACTAGAAAAAAGGAAAGCTTTAAAAAACACATTAACAGGTTATGCGATTATTTCTCCTTGGTTAATCGGGTTTATTGTTTTAATTTTAGGACCAATGATCGTTTCTCTCTATTTATCATTCACTAATTATGATTTACTTTCAAGTCCAGATTGGATTGGCATTCAAAATTACATTAACGTTCTAACAAGTGATCCGCGTTTCCGTACATCAATGGAAGTGACATTTATTTTTGTATTTGTTTCAGTTCCGTTAAAATTAATTTTTGCCCTTTTGCTCGCGTTGCTATTTAATACTGGTCGAAAAGGGACAGGGTTGTTTACAACGATTTATTATATACCTTCGATCATCGGAGGAAGTGTAGCTATTGCGGTCGTTTGGAGACAATTATTTGGACGTAATGGGGCAATCAATGAGTTTGTACAATCGTTAGGTTTTGCAGGAACAAACTGGATCGGTAATCCAGATACAGCGTTATCTGTGCTTATTATACTTGTTGTTTGGCAATTTGGTTCACCTTTAATTATTTTCTTAGCAGGCTTAAGACAAATTCCACAAGAGCTTTATGAGGCAGCGAGTGTCGATGGAGCTAATTCATTTGTTCGTTTTTGGAAAATAACACTTCCAATGTTAACACCTGTTATATTCTTTAACTTAGTGATGCAAACGATTGGTGGGTTCATGACATTTACACAAGCGTATCTCATCACAAACGGTGGTCCAATGGATTCAACCTTGTTTTATGCATTGTACCTATATGAAGTAGCATTTGAATATTTACGTATGGGTTATGCATCTGCAATGGCCTGGATTTTGTTAGTTGTGATCGGGATTATTACGTTAATTTTATTTAAAACGTCTAAATATTGGGTTTATTATGAATCGGAAGGAGGGCGTTAATCATGGAAAATAAGCGTCTTCTAAAAGATGTCATCTATTATGTCTTTGTCACTGCTTTTGGCTTTCTAATGATCTATCCAATTTTGTGGATGTTTGCAAGCTCATTAAAACCAGCAGAGGAAATTTTTAACAATGCTATTTCGCTTCTTCCTAGCGTATTTATGTGGGAAAACTATCCTATAGGATGGGAAGGATTCGGACGTACAGGGTTTGATGTGTTCTTTCGAAACTCAGCGATTGTCACATCGCTTGTTGTAGTTGGTGCTATATGCTCTAGTAGTATCGTTGCTTATGGATTTGCGAGACTGAACTTTAAATTCAAAGGAATTTTATTTGCTTGTTTGATGGGGACGATTATGTTACCAGTACAAGTAACGTTGATTCCACAATACGTGATGTTTCATAATATTGGATGGGTTAATACCTTTTATCCGCTTATTGTACCAGCCTTTTTGGGAGGAACACCATTTTTTATATTCCTTTTAATTCAGTTTATCCGTGGTATTCCAAGAGAATTAGATGAAGCGGCAATTGTCGATGGCTGCTCAACATTTGGTGTTTTCTGGAGAATTATTTTGCCGTTGCTTAAACCTGCGCTCGTTACAGTTGCGCTATTTGCCTTTATGTGGACTTGGGATGATTTCTTAGCTCCATTAATTTATTTAAATAGTGCTGATTTGCATACGGTCACAATCGGATTGCGGAATTTTATGGATACCGATGGTAATACAAACTGGGGACCTTTACTTGCCATGTCCTCCCTATCATTAGTTCCACAATTTATTTTATTCGCTTTTTTCCAGAAGTATTTAGTTCAAGGAATAGCGACGACAGGCTTGAAATAAAGAGAGATGTATGCAGGTTGGAAGGGTAATAGGAGAAACGGAGGGTGGTTGGACCTTTAAACGAAAGATTCATCCACCTTAGTAAGATGTTTATGAGGAGGGGATAGAATGCCACAATTAAGTTTTGATGAACAGCAAGTAGTAGAGGTTATTGACAGAATCGTTGATCGGACGTTTAAAATGGATTTTAGTTGGGATTGGCCTGGTGGAGTGGCTTTCTATGGAGTAACGGAAGCATATGAAGTAACGGGAGAAGAAAAATATATTGATTTAGTTAAAGAGTGGATTGATGAAGAGTTAGAGGATGGTCTTCCTAAATTAACGGTCAATGCATCGTCGATCGGTCATATTTTATTGACATTATACGAGGTGAAAAAGGAAGATAAGTATTTAGAGGTAGCTACTGAAATGGCTGAATACCTTGTAAACGATGCAGAACGTTTTGATGATAGTATTTTGCAGCATACTGTAAATGGTGAGAAATATCAATTCCCTGAGCAAGCATGGGTGGATACGATGTTTATGGCCGGCTACTTCCTGTTGCGAATTGGGAAATTGTTAGATCGAAACGATTATTTTGAGTTTGGATTAAAACAGTATCATGGTCATGAGAAATTTTTACAATCAGATGATACAGACCTATATTATCACGGATGGGATCATATAGCTGGAAACAACATGTCGAGTATTTTTTGGGCGAGAGGGAATAGTTGGGCTGCTATTACGATGGCAAGAGCTCTTGAACTTGTTGAAGTTCAGCACCCTTCTTATATGATTATTGACGGATCGCTTCGAGATCAACAAAGCGCGCTCGTTCGTTTACAAGCAGATAACGGATTATGGCATACGATTGTCCAAGACCCTACTTCACCGTATGAGGTTTCTGGAAGTGCAGGGATTGCAGCGTCTTTGTTAGTGAGAGGGAAGCTTTATAATAAATATATTCAGAAATCAATTGATGGTCTATTACAGAAGGTTAAGGAAGATGGATCAGTATTGAATGTATCTGCGGGTACGGCTGTTATGAATGATGCACAAGGCTACAAAGATGTCCCAGATAAGCGTGTCCAAGGCTGGGGGCAAGGTCTTGCTCTTGTATTTTTTGCTTCACTTCTAAAGCACCGAAATATAAATTAATAGAATCTTAAACAACAGACTATTGTTAGGTCTGTTGTTTTTTTATAGTAATTTAACATTTTTTATCTTTGTATAATCGACAATATCCAGTATACTATACTGTAAGCGATTACAATATTAAAAGCGAGGAGTTGCTAGTCTATGAACTTTTCAGGGTTTTCAAGTGGATTTAATACGTTCTTTGAATGGTTAATGAGGCTGGCTCTATTAAATGCCTTATGGATCCTATTTACGATTTTAGGGTTAGGTGTATTCGGGTGGGCTCCTGCGACAGTTGCGATGTTTGCTGTTTTACGTCGTCGGTTGTTGCATGAAGAAGACTCTTCTTTAATGAATAGATTTATATATCATTACAAAAAAGATTTTTGGAAGGCTAATATGATTGGGTTATTGCTGCTTTTAGGTGTGATGACATTGTTTGTGAGCACACAAATGCTTGCATTTATGACAGGGTTTGAATTGACGTTCTTTGGTGTAGTCGTGTCAATTTTTGCTGTGCTACTTTTCGTAATGGCTCTATTTATATTCCCTGTATACGTACATTACGATATCCCTTTAAAGAAATGCCTTCATTATTCTTTAATGATCGGAATTGCACATGTGCATTATTGTCTTTTTCTCTTATTTGGGATGGCGATCATAACAGTTTTGATTTATGCATTCCCAGGATTACTCATTTTCTATGGCGCTAGTCTTGTCATTTCACTCGTCTGCGTTGTTTCTTTAAATGCCTTTGCAAAAATGGAGGAAAGGCAAGGACAACAACAAGAACAGGTGAATTATTAGCTGTATCACAATATACGTATAATGATTTTTGTTACTATGACTATATAATCGTTTAAATCTATGATTGGTGCTTTTGGGCTGGGGGAATAGCTCGATGTTATTAAAAAAATACCGAATTCGTCAATTATTGTTTGGGAGCTTCTTCTTATTCATTCTTCTATTACTGTTCATTATTATTTACGTCAGTTATCAGTATTCTGTATCAGGACTTTTGCAAACAACAAATGAGTATCAAGAAAGCCAACTGAAATTAATGAGTGATGATTTAACTAGTAAAATAGGGACGTTTGAGGATTATTCTGTCGTTCTATCACGGCAAAAAAACTTTCGTGATATGATAGCGGATCAGCATTGGTTTACAAGTTCAACTTCACCAGTAACACAGGATTTTTCAAATATTATTTATAGTATTCCAGCTATTCATTCAATCGAAATTTATTTAACGTCACCACCTATAGATAATATTCAATACCCTGTACGATACCATGATTTGAGTGTAATAGAAGAAGAAAGTTGGTACACGCATATTCAAGATATTAGTTCAGCATGGTTAGGGCCAAGACAAGTTGAGATGGTAGGTGGCGAAACCTCTGTTATAAGCTATGGCCGAAAAATTAATACATCTCGAGGGGAACTTCAATCTGTCATAATCATTAATTTAGATCCATATACCGTTCAAGGCTGGTTGTTTGGTTATAGTGAAGGAGAACCAATCTCTCTATTAGATCAGAATGGAGTAATATTAGCGAGTACAAGTGAGATCTCACTAGATGAAAAGGTTTACTCAAAACTAGAAAAAGCGAAGGAACAAATCGATGAAGGTGAAGTAACATTTCAAATCAGGCATGATGGCCAATATATTGTAGCTACTTCGATCAAACCTGTTAATTGGACACTTATGGAAACGACTCCATACGAACAAATTATTGCGCCAAGTAGAGAAATGATGAAATTTTTGATTTTAATTGGTGTCGTTGCATTACTCATAGCGTTAGTTTATACACTATTGTTAACTAGGAGCTTTACGAAGCCAATCTTACACTTAGCTAATGTAATGAAACGTTATGAAGTGACCCAGCCAATCCCAAGATTACCGAAAGATTATAAAAATGAATTTGGGCAGTTGTTTAATGGCTTTCAAGATTTGATGAATCGCTCTAAAATTCTTTACGAATCATTGGATGAACAAAATAAAAGGCAACGCGAGGCTGAAATTAAAGCGCTTCAAGCAAATATTAATCCGCATTTTCTCTATAATACGTTAGACCAATTGAATTGGATAGCGATGGAGCGTGGCGATCATGACATGAGCAAAATGCTCGAATTATTAGGAAAGATGTTAAGGATAGGTCTTTCAAAAGGGGCTAGTATAATTACAATTGAAAATGAATTAAGTTATTTGGATTATTATTTACAACTGCAAAAAATTCAACTAGAAGATCGACTAGATTATGAAATGAATGTGAGTGACCAAGTCCGTTTCTACTTAATACCAAAATTAACGCTTCAACCATTTGTTGAGAATGCGATTATTCACGGTTTTCAAGATGGTCGAAAAGGCTACATTACTATCGATATTCAAGAGCACGACCACCATATTACCATACAAATTGTAGATAATGGAATAGGGCTTGTAAATAAGCCGGTAAAGCATGAAAGGTTACCTACTGGGGGATATGGCATAAGAAATGTTCGTGAGAGGCTGGATGTGTATTATGGTGATGAGGCGAATGTTTCTGTTAAGAACCGTGATCAAGGTGGTGTGATTGTTACGATTCAATTACCTAAACAAAAGGATGAAGATGGTCAAATGCATGAAACATCATAAAGGGGGTCTTTATATGTGGCAAGTGGTCATTATTGATGACGATCAAAAAGTTCTAAGAGGAATGAAAAAAGTGATTCCTTGGGAGCGCTTAAATTGTCAATGGGCTGGTGAAGCTAAAAATGGTCAGGATGGTAAAGAATTAATAAGGCGTGTGAAGCCAGATATCGTGATTACAGATATTTATATGCCTATTTTAAATGGGTTAGAAATGATCCAAGAATTGAAAGAGGATTGCTTGAATTGTAAAGTCATTATTTTAAGCGGTTACAATGATTTTGAATATGCACGACAGGCAATGAGGTTGAACGTTGCCGACTATTTGTCTAAACCCGCTTCCCTAGATACGATAACAGAAGTGTTAGAAAGAATGATCAGTCAATTACAAGATGAGAGAACCGAGCAAAAGCAAATGAAGGAATTAGAGAATAAGGTAGTTGTTTATGAATCATTAGTTGAAAAAGAATGGGTTAAATCGGTTGTTACAGGTACTGCGAATGTGTTAAATGTTCCGAAAAGCATTCAACATTATATCGCAAAATGGAAGTATAAAAATCATGCCGTTCTAGCTATTACGTATGATGAACCGTTGCAAAACACTTCATTTTACCATTCAGATTGGAATTTATTTCGATTTGCTTGTAACAATATTATTAATGATCTTACCGAAGAACTATTTAATGATTATCAATATTTTGAAGTTCATTTGTTTCAAGGGATTTTAACAATTCATAGTGAACAAGATTCAGAATTATTTATGGACAGCTTACACAATATAGCAAATAAAATTAAAAATAGCATTCAGTCTTTTCTACAAGTGAAGGTGAATGTAAGCATTGGTTCTATTCTTTCTAATTGGGAGCAGCTACAAGACTCAATGAAAGTGGCACTGGAACGTACAGTCATACCGACTACTGTCTCACCACTAAGTGAAAAAGCAATTGTCACGAATGAACTATGGACAAATGGTATGGAAGTCAGTCAAAAGCTTTCTGAAGCAATTCGACATGCCGATGAAACAGCAGCCCGTCATGTTATTTCACCATTTTTTGATAAGCTTAAAGATCAACCTTACCATCAAGCTGCTGCGGTAAGACTTGGAATTGAAATGTGGACCATTATGACGTATTCATTACATGATATTGGTATGAATTTATCGGAAATTTTGCCCGAGAATAAAGATTTAATCTATGATTTATCACTGTTAACAAATTGGACTGAACTACAACAATTTATAGAGGGAAAAACAAAGCAAATTTGTATCCATCAAAGCTGGGATGAAAATAAGAAACATAGGCAGTTAGTTGAACAAATTGTTGAGTATGTGAATGAACATTTAAGTGAGAACATTACGTTACAAGATATTGCGAATGAATTGTATATTTCCCGTAATTATCTCGGACAAATTTTTAAAAATATTGTAGGAGAATCGTTTAAAAATTATATTACTCGAATACGGATGGAGCGGGCCAAGAAAATGCTTCAAGAGGGAAATTATTTAATCTATGAAGTATCTGAGAAGGTTGGATTTGGAAACCCTGCTTACTTCACGACAACGTTTAAAAAATTTACTGGTTTAACACCTACTGATTTAATTCAAAGAAGGCCAGTTAATCAATAGAGCCTCAATAGAAAGGAAGATGTAACATGCAAAAAGGCGAAAAAATTTGGTATATTCCGGATGGATATATTCCTCCAGAGAGTACAAATGAATTATTGAGTCATGAATCGATTTGTGTTTTAAACTGTCAAGAGAGAAAGGCACAACTAGCCATAACGATTTATTTCGAGGATCGTCCACCTTTAGAACAAATCGCTTATGAAGTACCAGCAAAACGGACAAAGCATATTCGGACTAGTGAGCTATCATTAGACGGTGAAAAAATTCCAGTAGGCGTTCCTTATGCGATAGAAATCGAAAGCGATGAACCGATTATCGTTCAATATAGCCGACTTGATTCAACTCAACCAGAATTAGCGCTTATGTCGACTATGGCCTATGCCCTAAAATAATTAAATGAAAAAATCACTTATGACCGCGTTCATGAGTGATTTTTTCTATGTAAATGAAGTAAGTTAAAGAGAAATAAAGCTTTTTTACAGTATAAGAACTTAAAAAAATCGAGGAAGAAAACATGGGAATAGCATAAAGGTTGTTGGCAAACTTAAAGAAAAGACGCTGTCACGTTTTTCATATTTCATGTTTACAAATGTTCATTTACGTTCGATAATAGAAAGACAAAAATAGTTTTGTTATCGATGGAGGATTTTATGCACTCAGTAGAACGCTTTGAAGCCATATTACATGAATTAGAAAAAAAGAAAATTGTAAAAGTATCTGAACTGAGCCATTTGCTTGGGGTAACAGAAAAGACGATTCGAATTGATTTAGTCACGTTAGAGGAAAAAGGATTATTGAAACGAATTCATGGTGGAGCAGTATTGCAGGAGGAAAGCGGGAGTCTTTTCCCCATTAATGAACGAAAATCTAAATATAATGAACGAAAATTGAATTTGTCAGAGGCTGCACTTACATTAATCAAACCGAATGAAACGATATTATTAGATGGGGGATCGACAACACGTCAGTTAGCGAACTTGTTAGGGGATTTTCCAGTTACGGTCATTACAAATGATATTACAATCGCCTATGAATTAATGAATAAAGAGCTTGTCCAATTAATGGTATTAGGTGGAACTCGGATTGGAACATCAAGCTCCTTGTTCGGTGTTCAAGCGTCTGATCTACTTAAACGTATCCGTGTTAACCGGTTATTCGTAGGAGCAACAGGGGTTTCAGTCGAACATGGACTAACTGTACTAAATAGCTTTCATATTGAGTGGAAAAGGCAAATTTTGCAATGTGCAGATCAAGTGACATTAGTAGCTGATTCAACCAAATTCGAAAAGGTAGGATTAATTCAATTTGCTCATATCAATGATGTAAATGGGATCGTAACGGATAATCAATTGGATGTTCATATTAGAAAAGAAATCGAGCATTTAGGCGTTCCTGTTTTAGTAGGGAATTAAGTGAGTTTGTTTTTGTTTTAAGTTGAACTCTTGTGATGTAGGTGTTATAATCGAACTGTAACGAACATAAATGAACGCTATGACGTTCGGTATTGGGAGGTTTTGGTATGGTGCAAACGCCCTTCTCTTTAAATGGTAAAGTAGCTCTCATCACAGGAGCTAGCCGTGGACTGGGACAAGGCATGGCAGTTGGATTAGCTGAAGCTGGAGCAGATGTAATCGGCGCAGGGATTAGTGATATGTCTGATACTCGTCGCAAAATCGAGGCACTAGGTCAGTCATTTTATGAAATTAATGCTGATTTAAGTCAAGAAGGTGCTGCCTTGCAATTAGTCGATGACGCTTTGAAAAAGGTGGATAAGATTGATATTTTGGTTAATAATGCGGGCATTATACGTCGAAATGAATCGGAACAGTTTTCTGATGAGGATTGGGATGCGGTCATTAACGTAAATTTAAACTCTGTTTTTCGACTAACACGTGAGGTTGGAAAGCAAATGATTAAGCAAGGTTCCGGAAAAATTATTAACATAGCTTCAATGCTCTCTTTTCAAGGTGGTTTAAGAGTTCCAGCGTATACAGCAAGTAAGCATGCGGTTGCTGGCTTAACAAAGTCATTGGCAAATGAATGGGTAAGCAAAGGCATTAATGTAAACGCTATCGCTCCTGGTTATATGGCGACAGATAATACAGAGGCGCTTCGTAACGATGAAGCTCGAAATGCTTATATTACATCAAGAATACCAAAGGGCGAGTGGGGAACACCTGCTGATTTAAAAGGTCCTGTAGTCTTTTTGGCTTCTGATGCGTCAAGTTATGTAAATGGTCATGTACTTTGTGTTGATGGTGGATGGATGAGTTCTTAATCTATTAAAATTTGAAAGGAGAAATTAGTGATGGAAATTAGATATGCAGCAAACCCAACGGATACAAAAAAATATACAACAGAAAAATTAAGAGAAGAGTTTTTGATTGAATCGTTATTTGAAGAGGGGAAGATCAATTTATTCTATTCACATCATGATCGTGTTGTTATTGGAGGAGCGATTCCTACTGGAGAAGATCTGAAATTAGATGCTGGAGATGCACTACGTACAGATTATTTCCTTGAGAGACGAGAAGTAGGAATTGTTAATATAGGACCAAATGGAACGGTAACGGTTGACGGACAATCATATGATTTAAAAAAGCGTGATTGCCTATATGTCGGTTTAGGAAATAAAGAAGTGACATTATCAAGTGAGGATGCCTCTAATCCAGCTCGATTTTATTTAGTATCATCACCTGCTCATAAACAGTACCCAACGAAGGTTCTTCCTATCGCTGATGCTGAGCCGACAAAGCTAGGATCTGATAGTGAATCAAATAATCGAACCATTTATAAGTATATTCATGGTGATGGGTTACAAAGTTGTCAGTTAATGATGGGAATGACACTCCTTGAGCCTAATAATATGTGGAATACGATGCCAGCACACGTGCATGATCGACGCATGGAGGTTTATTTATATTTCGATATGGAGGATGAATCAAGAGTCTTCCACTTTATGGGTGAGCCAAGCGAAACACGTCATCTAGTAGTGAAAAATGAGCAAGCGATTATTTCACCACCATGGTCGATTCACTCAGGTGTTGGTACAAATAACTATACGTTTATTTGGGCAATGGCTGGAGAGAATTATACATTTAAAGATATGGACTTCGTTAAGATGGAAGATCTGAAGTAGTTGTAAAAAACGTCAGGATCGAAGTGATGATAGTTCCGTTCGCAGTTGCGGTTATTTAAGCCTGTCCGATAGCACAAGTGAATGGGATTGATTTCTGTTAGTACTTTATGAAAATACTGACCGACCTACCAAATCTCGAAATCTATTAAAAGCTAGAACGATTGAACATATACATGTCTTGGTCTCAAATGATTCAGGTTACATGTAGAATAAAAGTAAATAACCATCCATCTGAAAAAATCATGATGGATGGTTATTTTGAGTTTCTTGCGATGAGATGTAGGGATAAGATGATCTTGGCAGAAATGGATCTTAGCGCACTCCATCTCTTATTTTTTGAAAATTTATTTTATAGTCGCACTTACGAACATCTCGTTTTTGTTGTGTCTCTAGCTTAGATTTTTCTCGTCGATTCATTTATATTAATTTCTGGTTCTAAAACAACGGAACGAGTAGGTTCTTTACTCTCGATCATCGTTAAAACACACTTCGTAATTTCACTTGCAATTCGGGAAATAGGAACCCCGACTGTCGTTAATTCGATATGTAAGTCCTCTGATTGCGGAATGTTATCATAGCTAACGATAGAAAAATGTTTAGGTACATTATACTCAAACTCATTAGCTGCTCGTAAGATGCCACGTGTTAAATCATAACTACCGCTAATAACAGCAGAAATGTTACTTTGTCTTTCAAAGAGTTGCTTTGCTGCCATATATCCATCGTGTAGCTCTAATCCGTTTGTTGGTATCACGAGCTTTTCTATTTCTGACTTCTCATTTAGACCCATACCTTCAAGAAAACCGACTAATTTTGCGCGTTGCAATGTGTTTTCTTTTGATTGGTCTCCGATAAACGCAATATGTTCATGTCCTAACTCCTTGAGGTGTGTAACACCAAGCTTGATCGCATATTGCCGATTCACATCAATTGTCAGAGCATCTTTCAAGGTCTGAACGCCGTAGTGTAAAATCGGAACCGTTGATGCTAGTGATAACTCTTGAACGTTATCAAGTTCTCCAAAGACAATAATAGCATCTACTTGGAATCGATTGAAGGTTGCAATCGCTTGGTCGACTTTGTTAATGGACAGTAAAGTTGTGTATGAATGTTCTTCGAGTAGCTCATTTAATTTAGTGATTAATATAGAAGGAGCAACACGTTCAACTGTAGGCCATATGACACCTACTGTATAGGATTTTTTTTGTACTAAGCTTCGTGCTGCAGCGTTTGGCTGATAACCTAGTTGTTCAGCAATTTCCTTAATCTTTATTTTAGTTGGTTTTTTTACTAAGGGACTATTTCTTAAAGCCTTTGAAACGGTTGAATAGCTCACTCCGGCTTTTTTGGCAATGTCTTTTATCGTTACGCTCATTTAATCCTCCATTATTGAAAACGTTGTTATATTTACTAATTATAACAGAATAGAGTATGATTGATAAGATGTTGTTCTATAGTTGTTAAGAAGATAGGTGTGAGGAAATGCTGAAACAAATAAATTCTTTTTTGGAAAAGAGAATGTTCTATTTGACACCCATAGCGGTTCTCATTGGACTCATATTTACGAGCTGGCTTCAAATGCTCGTCATGCTTGTCCCGTGGATTTTTGCCTTTATTACATTTGTTAGTAGTATCGGGATAAATAGTTATCAATTAAAAAAATCACTAGCTCGTCCGCTACCCATTCTATTAACTCTTTTCGTATTACAAATCATTATGCCGATTATGGCTTATGGCTTTGGGCATATTTTTTTTGCTCATGATCACTATACGTTAGTAGGAATCGTAATTGCGTTTATTATTCCAACAGGTGTTATTAGTTTAATGTGGGTATCGATTTATAAAGGTGATTTATCGATATCATTATTGATTGTTCTAATGAATACGCTTATGTCGCCCATACTCGTTCCATTCTCCTTACAGGTTTTGGTTGGGGCTCATATTGAAATGAATACATGGCAAATCATGACAAGCCTATTTTGGATGATTGTCGTTCCTTCTTTGCTAGGGATTGTTTTGAGTGAGTTCACACTAGAGAAAGGAAGGGAAATAAAAGGCTATTTATCTCCTTTTTCAAAAATAGGTTTATTTGTTGTAATTGCTGTTAATAGCTCTGTTGCTGCTCCAGCCTTTCAATTAAGCTGGCATTTAGTTAAAGTTGGAATTAGTGTCTTGGTGTTAGCGATGCTTGGTTATGTAATAGGCGTTATTTTGGCGCAATGGGCTCGTCTTAGTGATGAAGTAACCATTAGTCTTTTATTTAATAGTGGAATGCGTAATATTAGTGTAGGAGCAACGATTGCTATTTTGTATTTTCCAGCACAGGTTTCGGTTCCGATTGTCATTGGAACATTATTTCAGCAAACGTTAGCTGCTTTTTCCGGGAAGCTTCTCAATATTTTTTTGCAACGAAGACATGGATTATAGCATGTAATTGACTGTGATTTAGGCAATTTGTATGTAACTACTGTATGATTAAGAACGAATAGTAGCAAAAGAATATTTAATTGAAGTAGGTGATTGGATGAAAGGAACGAAAGGAAAGAAAGGAAAGAAAGCGTCACAATCAAAGGCTGTGATGACAGATCTTGTTTTACCCCCGGATACGAATTTTTTAGGTTCTATATTTGGTGGTAATGTAATGGCGTACATTGATAAAGTCGCTTGTATTTGTGCTATGCGACATGCTCGCTCAATGGTTGTTACAGCTTCTAGTGACAGCTTGGATTTTATTTCACCGATTCATGCTGGTGAAGCGATTTGTTTAGAGGGCTTTGTGACTTATACACATAAAACATCAATGGAAGTCTATGTGAAAGTGGAAGCCGAAAATTTATTGACGGGAGAGAGGCGGTTAACAGCTACATCTTATTTAACATTTGTCGCTTTAGATGAATCTGGAAAGCCTGCGCTTGTTCCACCGGTTATACCGGAAACGGAAGAAGAGAAGTGGCAATATAAAGGAGCGATTGAGCGTCACAAATTGCGAAAGCAACGGCGTGAGGAACGAAAGCAAAGGGAGAAGGAAGAGTAAGTGTATGGCTAGAGTCTAGGATATAATGAAACGGTTTAGCTGTGAATTTAAGCGTGACGAGAACGTAGTGAATGAAATTTAGGTAGACTCCTGCGTAATGAGAAGAAGGGTACTGGAAAAGTATGGTTTTTAACTTTTTCAGTGCCCTTTAAGCAATGTGCGTAATCTTTTCCTATTTTGAAAAGCCTGATACAAGTGGATTTAACGTATTAGGCGAGTTGTTAAGTAACACTTAAATTAACAGGGTCTTCAAACGACGTCCAGATTGTTTAACAAGGCATTTTGGGTAGAGGAAAGGGGTTTTTAAAGGTATTTTTCTCTTTAAAATAGAAAATAAGTATTAGAAATTTCTTTAATCAGGGGTGAAGACACTGGGGAATTTAAATAGGTTAATCCCAATTGAAGCAGCACATCAATTTATCCATAAGTATTTTCCGATGTCCTTGTTGCTATTGGTGGATTAAATAAAGACCCATATTCAAATGAAAAATCTATTGGTAGGTTGAGAAGATTTTATGTTAGTAAGGAGTATAGAAGAAACGGTGTAGGGAGTCTTTTGGTAAAAAAGATGATCGACGAAGCAAAAAGATATTATAACATTTTGGTGCTTCATACAGATACGGAACAGGCTGATAAATTTTATACTTCTTTAGGATTTTTAAAGGAAAACCTCTAGGGTTAGGTGTACAAGCAATAAAACAAGTTATTGATGAGATAAGACGCATTAATGATAGTAATATTCCATTAATCATGATTGGGTATAATTCTTATAATATATCAGCTAAATTAGCTTATAAAAAGGCTGGATTTATTGAAACTGAATTATCATCTTGGGGTGAACAGTTAGCAAAGTTTACCTTGTAAAGTGTCTAATATTAAGAGAGTATTTACTTCTATAAGGAGTATATCCTTTTTGTTCACGGGGCATTAGTTGAGGAGCTACCATTGCAACAGTTCATACCGTTGTTGAAGTAACTGGGAAGGTTAGTTAAAGAAGCAATGCTCAGATTGATTTATTACATTGCAGGGAGTGAAGCTCTTTTTGTTGAATTTATTACCTTAAAATGATGAATTAGAGGAGACAATAAAATGGATAAAAATTATGCTGAGTATAGTGACAATGCAATTGAGTGGGCTAAAGGTCATCTGAATTCTAAAGAATATTGTTTTATTTGTTTGGCTTTTGTAGAGGATGCATTAGAAAGAAGTAATGAAATTGAAATCTTTGGTGGAGATTTTGCAAAAGAATCCGCAGATTTATATGAAGCAAATAAGCAAACAGGTATACCTCCAAAAGGAACCTTTGTTTTTTATGATTGCGTAGGAGTTATTAATAGTGAACGAAAAAATTGGGGGCATGTAGGCTTATCTATTGGTAATGGAGAGGTTATTCATGCTTGGGATAAGGTAAGGATTAATCATTATCTTGATGTAGAAAAGTTAACCACTGCTCCAGGGTGGGAAAAACCAAGGTTTATTGGATGGGTACCACTTGAACGTATAATGGTTGGGTTTCAAAGGAAAATTTATTAATGTTATAAAAAGAATGCGAAAAAATGTACATAAACGAACGGGTGCTTATATTGAAGGAGAAATAAGAAAAGCAACAAAGCCATTTACTCTTACTACACGATACTATTCAATAGAACCGTGCGCGATTGTAGAAGAAAACTGAGAGTTTTAAACGACTTTATTGTAATATTTCAAAGTGTTCTTTTATGATGAGACGCGGGGAAAACAGATGTGAAATGAATCTCAAGCGGACGGGATGGGTTGCCGACTCCAGCAGGAGGAAAGGAAAGGCCACTGAAAAAGTTTGGTTTTAACTTTTTCAGTGGCTTTGAAGTAATGTGCGTAGCCGTTGCCCGATTTTGAAAGCATTGCAATGAGTGGTTTTCTCATAGCAAGGCGCGCAACGAGCGGAGCCATTACTCTTCCTTGAGTTACTAGAAAGGACTTTTTCAATGGCCTCAGGAAAGGATAAGCTGAAATCTACTGGCGTGGCCAGTTCGTTCAGCGCCCGCCTGCAGGAGAGCGCCCTATCCCGACAGCGTCGATTTTCTCTTTTTAGATTTAGATAAAGTTTATATTATTTTGGAGCTTACTTTTCAGTGCCCTCACGTAGTACGAGGAACTTCCTGTGGTAAGCGAAGTTTGTTTCTGGAGTAGCTGATGTGCACCGCCATGTTTTTAATCTCTCATTCATGAATAATTTTTGGACAGCTTATGCTATTTAATTTCTTCCAGCGTGTGCTTGATGGGTATGGTTGTGTTTTTTCACCTTTTTTGACCCACTTAACGGACCTGGCTGACTATTGGATTGATGATTTTTTTGGGCGTTTCTTCTTTGTTCTGAATACGTATTATGCTCTGTCATTGTGCATATCACCTCTTACTGGCGTTTTTTTGTTTTTTTATTATGTTGTTTCTGCATTTCCGTTAAGGGCTCTCCAGCTGACTCCTGCATGAACCCACTATTTATACCAGCATCTTTCCCTTGGGCACTTTTAGCAGTCATCGATGTCACTTGATGTTTGGATTTCTTTTTAACCAAGGTTGTCACCTCCATTAGTAGTTTTTGTTTTTAGTAAGTGAATATTCATGTTTGATGTGTAAAGTTTTAGGTGGTTTTCCAGTGGATTAGCTCAAAGTGACTACATAATTTGACGATGTTTGAGAAAAAATGCAAAAAGACGTTTATTCTTGCCTTAACTTTTGATATTCTTAAATAGGGTTATTTGCAAGTTAATGATTAAAGCGCTTCATTAACTAGTAAGTCCAGATATTTAGACAAGAGAAAAAAGTTGATGTATGATAGTTTTGTAAAGGAGGGGCATACATATGTCGCAAAAAAATGATGTATTTAAGGCACGTTCATCCTTTTCTCTGGATGGAAAGACAATTAACTATTATTCTTTAAAAGCCTTAGAAGATGCGGGGATTGGAAACGTTTCAAGTTTACCTTATTCGGTAAGAGTTTTGCTCGAATCTGTACTTCGTCAATATGATGGTTATGTTATCAAGAAAGAACATGTTGAAAACCTGGCAAATTGGGGAAGTGACAAATTAAAAGATATTGATGTACCATTTAAGCCATCTCGAGTTATTCTTCAAGACTTCACTGGGGTTCCAGCTGTTGTTGACTTAGCCTCACTAAGAAAAGCAATGGCAGACATGGGTGGAGACCCTGATCAAATTAATCCTGAAATTCCGGTTGATCTCGTTATTGACCATTCTGTTCAAGTTGATAGAGCTGGAACAGATGATTCATTAGAACATAATATGTTCCTTGAATTCCAACGTAACCAAGAGCGTTACGAATTTTTGAGCTGGGCAAAAAAGGCATTCGATAATTACCGTGCAGTACCACCAGCTACAGGTATTGTTCACCAAGTTAACTTGGAGTATTTGGCTAATGTTGTACACTCTGTTGAAGAAGATGGAGAAACAGTTGCTTTTCCTGATACTCTAGTCGGAACGGACTCTCATACGACAATGATTAACGGTATTGGTGTACTTGGTTGGGGTGTTGGAGGTATTGAAGCTGAGGCAGGAATGCTTGGTCAGCCTTCTTATTTCCCTGTACCAGAAGTCATTGGTGTTAAGTTTACAGGCACGCTTCCAAGTGGAACGACTGCAACTGATGTTGCGTTAAAGGTTACACAAGTACTACGTGAAAAGAAGGTTGTTGGGAAGTTTGTTGAATTCTTTGGTCCTGGATTAGCAGTAATGCCGCTTGCTGACCGTGCGACTATTTCCAATATGGCACCTGAGTACGGGGCAACATGTGGTTTCTTCCCAGTAGATGAAGAAGCGTTAAATTACATGCGTTTAACAGGTCGTTCTGAAGAGCAGATTAAGCTTGTAAAAGAATATAGTAAAGCAAACGATTTATTCTATGTTCCAGGTGAGACGCCTGATCCGCAATACACAAACATTGTTGAAATTGAATTAAGTACGATTGAAGCGAACCTTTCGGGTCCAAAGCGTCCACAAGATTTAATTGAGCTGAATGATATGCAAAAGTCATTCCGTGATGCGGTTGTTGCACCTCAAGGAACACAAGGACTTGGCTTATCAGAATCTGAATTCGATAAAAAAGTTGAAGTGACATTTAATGATGGTCATAAGACGACTATGGAGACTGGTTCAATTGCGATTGCAGCCATTACAAGCTGTACGAACACATCAAATCCATACGTACTAATTGGTGCGGGGCTTGTTGCGAAGAAAGCAGTTGAAAAAGGTCTTGAAGTACCTGATTTCGTCAAAACCTCTTTAGCTCCGGGTTCGAAAGTTGTTACAGGCTATCTAACTGATTCGGGTCTACTTCCATACATGGAGAAGTTAGGGTTTAACATTGTTGGTTATGGCTGTACGACATGTATTGGGAACTCAGGTCCGCTCGCTGATGAGATCGAAGAAGCGGTTGCTGCAAATGATTTAACGATTACATCTGTTCTTTCAGGTAACCGAAACTTCGAAGGTCGTATTCATCCATTAGTGAAGGCGAATTACCTTGCGTCACCACCTTTAGTTGTTGCATATGCACTAGCTGGAACAGTGGACATTGATTTACGCAACGATTCTTTAGGAAAAGACCAAGATGGCAAGGATGTTTATTTTAATGATATTTGGCCATCAGCTGAAGAAATTGCCGAAGTTGTTAAAGAAACAGTCACTCCTGACTTATTCCGTCGCGAATATAATGATGTCTTTGATAGTAATGAAAGCTGGAATGAAATTAAAACAACGGACGATGCGCTTTATAAGTGGAATCATGATTCTACTTATATTGCTAATCCACCGTTCTTTGAAGATTTATCTCCTGATCCAGAAGATATTAAGCCACTATCTTCACTACGTGTGATCGGTAAGTTTGGTGATACGGTTACTACTGACCATATTTCGCCAGCAGGTGCGATTGGAAAAGATACGCCAGCAGGAAAGTACTTGATTTCTAAAGGCGTTGAGCCAAAAGATTTCAATTCATATGGATCAAGACGTGGTAACCACGATGTGATGATGAGAGGTACGTTCGCGAACATCCGTATTCGTAACCAAATTGCTCCGGGTACTGAGGGTGGCTATACAACTTATTGGCCAACTGGAGAAGTAATGGCGATTTATGATGCAGCAATGAAATACAAAGAAGAAGAAACCGGTCTTGCGATTTTAGCTGGTAAGGATTACGGAATGGGAAGTTCACGTGACTGGGCAGCTAAAGGAACAAATCTTCTAGGTATTAAGACGGTTATTGCTGAAAGTTATGAGCGAATTCACCGAAGTAACCTTGTTCTAATGGGTGTATTGCCGTTACAATTCAAGGAAGGTGAAAGTGCGGAAACATTAGGCTTAACAGGCGAAGAAGCGATTGATGTTCAAATTACGAATGATGTGAGACCACGTGATGTTGTGAAAGTTATTGCAACAGCTAAGGATGGTGCAACAACTGAATTTGAAGTAGTCGTTCGTTTCGATAGTGAAGTAGAGATGGATTACTATCGTCATGGTGGTATTTTACAAATGGTACTTCGCAACAAGCTTGTTGATGCCAAAGCATAATAACTATTAACAACTGAATGAATGAATCCATATTAGGATGATCGAAAGAAGAGTGAACACAAATTCTTTCGGTCATCCTTTTTATGTTGTGGCACATAAGATTTCAAACGGTGTGCAAACTAAGATTATTAAATATAAGGAGTGAGTTGAGAAGTGGGTAAACAAAAAAAAGGAAATGCGAATGCACAACGTAATAATAATGCAAAAAAGTATGGTAAGGAAAATGATTCAGAAAATAAATTTGCTTCTTATGCTGAAATGGAAGCGCGAAAGATGGATAATAATCAAAAATAGCCAGTAACGGGGGATTTCCATTGTTCGAATTTTGGACCGGAGGCGAAGCAATGCCCGTGTGGGGCTTTGTGATACGTGCAATAGTCGTCTATGTTTATATCTTTCTTATTGTAAAAGTGTTAGGCCAGCGTTCAATGAGCTCTATTGATGCACTTGATTTCATTTTCGGTGTCGTCATTGGGGACATTTTAGGGGAACCGTTGACAGATGGTTCTTTACCATTAGGAGGCCCTGTTGGTGCAGCAGCAACGATTGCAGCTTTGCATCTCGGACTATCCTATTTTGCCTTGAAGGCCCCACGTTTCAGACGTGTCATTGAGGACGAACCAATTATTTTAATGAGACATGGTGTTATTCTATACGAAGAGCTAAGAAAGGCAAAAATTACGTTAGAAGCGTTTATGATGGATTTGCGTTTAAGTAGTGCTAGTGATTTAACTGAGATTGATTACGCGATATTAGAAATGAATGGGCAAATCAGCGTTATAAAGAAGTCAAGTTATGAAAGTGTAACTTTACGAGATATGAATAAGAATACTGTTTCAAAAGGGTATTCAACCGTGTTAATTGAAGATGGTGAAATTATAGAGGCTAATGTGAAAAAAGTTGGAACGATTGAATGGTTGCGTAATGAGATTCATAAGCAAGGGTATGCAAACCCAAAGGACATTTTCGTTATGACGATTGATGAAGCAGGGCAAACATATATTAGTCCTAAAAATATTTCAATGAATGTATAAAAAAAACCTCTTCGTAAAAAATGGGTAGAAAAAGGAAGAGGTGACATTTATGAAAAGAAGGAAAAAACCATCATTAGCTACTTTAATTTATGAAAATCGATTGCAGCTTTTAAATAATCCAAAGGAATTAGAGCGTATAGAGAAGCGTTGGGAAGAGAAAAGGGCTCTTAATCACTTGGATATATAAGGGTGGCATAAGGATTCCTACTTGGAGTAATGCTATTAATGAGGAGGGATCTGTATGAAAAGTACGTCTACAAAATCAAATTTTGCCCAATTCCGTCCCGACCATCCAGGGACTCAACCTGTCAAATCGAACCGAAATAATGGAAAAAAAATGAATACAAAAAGTTCGAAGCAGCCTAACTATATACCTCCTAAAGGTTAATAAATGAAAGGTCTGTCTTAAAAGATGCATTGAATCTTTTAAGGCAGACCTTTATTTTTGTTCACAGAATAAGAATTTATAAAATTCGATGAAAAAAATGTGGAAAAGCATAGCTGGTGTCGGCAAACTCAAAGGAGAGTGACGGCTTCATTCGTTAGATGTTTTCTGAAAGAACCCCACTTTCAGAAAAACTGAAAACCGCTGTAACGACTCCGAACGTCGGTTTAAAGAAAAGACGCTGTCGCGGAAGCCACTGAAAAAGTATATATCGACTTTTTCAATGCCCTTCATTCAACGGTTTTGCGCATTGTTTAAAAGCGCCCTTCTGTCGTATTTTCCTTATTTCACACTTTCTTCAAAAATGCATGTTAATATGAAGCCTATATGGTAAAATGTTAATTTGATGCGTCTGAATCATACGGCTATTGCATAAAAACATATTAGGACGAGTATGTGAAAAGGGGGAGGAAGTTGAAGCGTCATCAAATTCTAACATTTATCTTTATTATTTATATCATTAGTTTATTATACATTACATTGCTAGCATGGAACTATGGAGCCTCCCTCGGTCCTGCAGGTCCAGGTGGCCGCAATTATAATATAATACCGTTTCGAAGTATATACCGAATCGGTTTATTTAGTCCAAGCATGATCGATCCAATTCGCATATTAATTGGGAACATCGTTCTTTTCCTGCCTTTTGGCTTTTTAGTACCAGCTTTATTTTCACGATTACGAAAGATAATTATTGTAATGGTTTTAGGATGTTTAACGTCAATAAGTATAGAAGTTAGCCAGTTCGTATTTACACATCGTGTAGCCAATATAGATGATGTTATTTTAAATACTCTCGGTGTATTAATAGGTTACGTGGCTTTTTCGATATTGTACAGTTTAAGAAAACGTATCATTGTTTTTATGAGTAGTAGTCTCTAGCCGATTTGTTCTCTTCTTTTGAATAGGCGAAAGAAGAAGTATACGACTGCTAAGAATGTTCCATAAAATACAGCAATAAATAATAGATCTTTTGGTTCGTTTACAATCGTATTACCAACAACAGCAAACAGAATCATTGAAGGCATTTTACCTAAAGAGGAAGCAATGGTATAACGAACAAAGGACACTTTACTTAATGCAGAATAAATATTCACGATAATCGATGGAATAATCGGGATCAGTCGTGTTAGAAATATGGTCATAAAGGCATTTCGTTCAAATAAGACCGTTAGTTTTGCGACATAGTCATTATGGTATAACCATTTTTTTCCCCAGTCACGATAACCATAACGTACAAAGCTAAACATCAAAATAGAAGCAAGAGATGAGCCTATCCATGTTATGCTACTACCAATAATCGGACCGTACGCAGCCCCTAGGATGCCGCCAATGATCGGGTAAGGTATGATAGGGAATAAGGAAAAAAGCGTTGCTAGTATAATGGTCAGGAAGACATAATCTGTTCCTCCAGTGCGAATCCAATGGAGTAGAGATTCGCCATATTGGTAAATTAGAAAACCGATGATGATGTATCCAATTAAGATAATGAGCTTTTTCACATATCTCTTCCTCTCTACAAAGTGTAACGTAACTATTTTCTCACGTTTGCATAGTTTTGTCTGTACGTTTGAAATAATGTTCGTATGGTGTCGAAAATCAATCATTTTATTATGTAACAAAACTAATTGTATAGTAAACAAATGAAAATTTTAAGAAATATAAAGTAAGGAAGTGCTTAAAATGAAAAGAAAAAGTTATGTACTAACATTGATTTGTCTCAGCGTGATATTACTACTACCAACCATTGCATCTGGGCATTCGTACGTAGAAGAGTCAGAGCCAAGTGAAGGTGAGAAGGTAGAAATAGTGGAGGAAATTGTCTTAACATTTAATGCTGGAATTGAGAATGTTAGTACAGCAACCGTTATTGGTGAAGAAGGTGAAGTTGAAGGCACCGTAGAAGTGGAAAGTCCTGTGCTAACCATTTACTTAGATGACATGCTTCCATCGGGAGAGTATGAAGTGCAATGGCAAGCTTTAGGTGAAGATACTCATACAACGGAAGGATCTTTTTCATTCGTCGTTGATGCACCGTTAGAAGAAGAGATAGATGAGGAATTGGAAGAGATATCAGAAGAGCAAACTCCTTCTGTTGAGGATGAGGCTGAGACAGGGCAAGTGATTGAAGAAAGCGAAGAGATTATGGAAGAAGAAAATGATAGAGATGATGATCAAAATTCGGTTGTCTTACCTATTGTTATTGTTAGTGTGATCATTATTCTAACGATTATTTTTCTATTAAGAAAGAAGAGACGATAAATGATTGAATCCATTGCAAACTGGCTTTTGTATGTTTGTTTATCATTTGTAGTCGGATATGCAATTTTACAGGCGATTTCGCAAAAACGAAGACCCAAAATTGTCGGAGATAAGGTATATTTTATTTCTATATCTATTACACCTTTACTGTTAGCAGTTCCTGTAGGTAGAGTCGTATGGGTGTTGTCAAGTCAATTTGGCCTTTCTTGGCTAGAAAGTATTCAAACCGTTTTATTTGAATATTCAGTAGGTCAAGCGTGGTTCCTATCGATTATGATTGTTTTCATCTTAATCCTATTGAAGAATAAAAAAAATGGTTGGCAACAAGTTATTTTAGCGGTTTTACTTGTTGGAGTAGCTAGCTGGTCGTCTCATGCAGCTTCCATTGCAGGCTGGGGCGGATTTATGGGGAATTATATTCATTTCTTAGCTGTTACCATATGGATTGGCATATTAGCCGTAGTTTCGTGGTTTTCAGATGATGATAAAATTCCTTCGTCTTTCTTTAAATGGTATTCACTTACTGCGGCGTTTTCAGTTTCTGCGATTATCCTCTCAGGGTTTCTGCTAATGGGGGCTATTGTTCCGGAGTACGTTCAATCGTGGCTTCTAACATATGGTCAACTGTTACTGATTAAGCATTTAATTTTCTTGCCATTGCTTGCTTTTGGTTTCCACCATCTAGTGCTTGGGATGAAGGCGGAGATCACGAAAACCGGCTTAACAAAACAGTCATTTAAAATCGAGTCTGTTCTAGCTTTTGTTATTTTACTCATTTCAGGTATTATGACTGAACAGACACCTCCACATGAAGTAGTGAGGACCTTGCAAACAGAATCTATTACACCTTTGATGCAGCTTTTTATAGGGGATGCAGTTCAAATAGGGATAATTCATTTAACTGTTTCGAGCATCGCCATTATCATCCTTGTATTAAGCTGTCTATTATTTTTATATGGTCTATATCAATTGTTTAAAAAACAAACAAACAATCGATCGGTTATATCGTTTGTGATTGCAATGATCGGGGTTTATTTTAGCTTTATGATGTTCGTTGAGGTTGGAGACAATCAGATTGATGAAACGGTTTATCCTACTTTAAAACAAGCACTTATGCAAAACTACGAAGAGTCGACGGAGTTGGCCGTACTTAAAGAAATGGAAGTTGAAAATGAACGTTATGTTGTTTACACCGTAAATGACGATGATTTAGTGGTAGAACGTTTAGTCAAAGTTGAAGACGGTTACCAGCGTCTTCCGGTTGCGATGTTAACCATTGGAGGGACTTCTGTTAGAGAGGAAGAACAAAAAATTCGAACATTCCGTGTTCAGAGTGGGAATTGGCATGATGATGACTTTGCTTATACGTATGTGACATTTGGAATGATTCAAGAACCGGAAGATGTCGCACGTGTTCAAATTCATTATGAAGGCGGATCGTATATTGCTCAGTTAGAAAATGAAGTTTTTTTAAATGTCACTTCAACGAATGACACTTGGGATGATCAACATCCAATTGACTTTTTAGCGGAGGATGGTACAGTAATTGAGACATATGCACGTAATGTTATGGAAGAAGGAGTGTACTGCCATTAAGGAGGCAGGCACTCTTTTCTATAAGCAATACAGGCAGCGCATTTGTCTTAACAAATGACATAAAAACTGTTTTAATGATTTTAGAGGAATCACGTATTAGTCAAAATAATACAACAACAAAGTAGGTGATACAGTTGCTACGGGAGAAAGGGTCAAAGGAAGAGATTATTCATATCATACAGAGTTTACAATCGGGAAATGAGAATCTACGTGAAGCGGACATATGGCAATTAATGAATCAAGCAGAGAAGTATGATGATTTTCCATCCGATATGTTGTCTACATTGTACATATTGTTAGCTAAGTCTCGATTTGAGCGTATCGGTTTTGTCGATGCAATGACGAATGAATGGCTAGAAAATGTGAATAAAATAGATCCGACTAGTCAAGAAGTATTAGAGATGTACGTTGAACAGCTTTTCTCGATGCTGCAAAAATTACCGATACCAACTCGCTTTCCACCAATTCGAGAGACAGATAATAGTGTAACAAAGAAGGAGACGGCCAGTAGCTACTTTAAAATGATTGCTGACTTTGAGCATCAATTGCATGACATTAAGAACGTATGGAATAAGATTTCGGATCGAATGATAAGTCATTCTGAAGATTCACGTATAGAGCAAGTAAGAATGATTAAGGAGCAAGTTGATGTACTAGCAGAAATGCTTAATAGGCTTAAGAAAACGACAAAAAGGTATTTGGATTCATTACAAGGCATCTATCATTCTGTCCAGCTTTATGGTGAGCTATTGAACATGATTAAGCAAATTGAAACGACTAGTCAAAAGTGGCATGATTTAATGAGTAACGTTAATGAGGAACAACATATAACTGCAATTAATGAATTGGAAAAAATGGTTGGATTAGAAGAAGTTAAGAAGCGAATTAAGAAGCTTTATCAATATTTAGATTACCAGCAAGAACGAATAAAGAAAGGGTATCAATCGAAGGATGGACTAAATCTACATATGATTTTAACCGGTAATCCAGGTACTGGTAAAACACACCTTGCTCGTTTAATCGCCAAAATTTATTATGAATTAGGTCTTTTGCAAAGACCAGATGTATTAGAGGTCGACCGTTCTCAGCTAGTGGGTGCCTATGTTGGTCAAACAGAAGAGCAGACGATGAAGCTGATTGAACAAGCAAAAGGTGGTGTTTTATTTATTGATGAGGCATACAGCTTAAAACGATCAGGAGCTTCAGCTAATGATTATGGACAAACGGCAATAGATACAATAGTAGCAGCAATGACAGGACCAATGGCAGGGTCATTTGCAGTTGTGTTAGCCGGTTACCCAGTAGAAATGAGAGCTTTTTTGCGAGCGAATCCAGGTTTAAGAAGCCGTTTTCCTGAACATAACATGATTCATATTGATGATTATACGATAGATGAACTGCTAGAAATTGGCGAGATGATTGCAGTTGAAAATGATTTTCTTCTTACAACTCAAGCAACGTATGAGTTGCAAAAGAGATTAGAAAAAGCGAAGGTAGATGACTCATTTGGAAATGCCCGTACGACAAAATCATTCATTCTCGAAGCAATCTTTCAAAAAGGAGCGAAAGTATCAATTCCATCTGCAGAAGCTGATGATTTTGTTTTGCTTCATGCAGAAGATTTCCAAACAGATGAGAAACGAACTGAGGAGAAAAGGGCGTTAGATGAACTGAATGATATGGTTGGTTTAGATCATGTTAAGGAAGAAATTCATTCTCTCGCTTCGTTCGTCCGTATCCAACAAAGGCGTCGTGAAGAAGGGCTTCAAACGCTACCACTCGAACTACATTCTGTTTTTACGGGTGAACCAGGAACGGGTAAGACAACAGTAGCTAAGCTGTTCTCTAAAGCATTAAATGAATTAGATTTATTAAAGCGAGGTCATGTAGTTGTCGTTAGTCGAGCTGACCTAGTTGCTGGTTATGTTGGTCAAACGTCAGAGAAAACGAAAGAAAAAATTAAAGACGCATTAGGCGGAGTGTTATTTATCGATGAAGCGTATAGTCTGTTAAGTGGTGGACAAGGAGACTACGGTAAAGAAGTGATTCAAACACTCGTTCAAGAGATGACGGAGCATGAAGAAAATCTCGTTGTCATCATTGCTGGATATGAACGAGAAATGAACGAATTACTTGAGAGTAATCCAGGGCTTCGCTCACGCTTCAAAAAAACTGTACATTTTCATCCGTACACAGCAAATGAATTAATGGAAATTGTTGAAAAAAGCGCAAAAAAAGCTGGATATATCTTAACAGAAGAAGCAAAAAAGAAAATGAGAGCTCTATTGGATGAGGCTCATACGGGGCAAGCACGCTTTGCGGTAGATCGATTTAAACAAGCGGTTCAGTCTCAATCCGTTCGATTAAGTGCGTCACAATTGTTAACGAAAGAAGCATTAATGACTATTACGGAAGAAGATATTTAAATAAAGGAAGGACGATATTTTTGTATATTTCTAAAAAGGAAATTCAAATTTTGTATGCAGATACAGATATGATGGGTGTCATTTATCATGCTAACTATTTAAAGTATTTTGAATTAGGTCGAGCGAGTCTCATAGCTGAGGTGGGGTATAGTTATATAGAGATGGAGAAAAGTGGATATTTTGCACCAGTATATGATGTCCAAGCTACATACAAGAAGCCAATTCGTTATGGTGATCGGGCCTATGTTCATACTTGGATTGAATTGAATGATGGAATTAAAACGATTTATGGCTACAGTATTGTGAATGGAAAAGGAGAACTTTGTGTTGAGGGTCAAACGACACACATCGTAGTGAAGAAAGAAAACTTCAAGCCTGTTGCATTTAAGAAAGCTTTCCCCGAATGGTTTAGTAAGTATGAAGAACTGAAAAAATAAAACCACAACTTTTTCATGGGCCTTCGTATAATCTTTACTCTTTTTTCCATACTAATTGTGTAATAAATTCTCATAGGAAAGAGGGAGAAAGGAATGGCTAAGCCGGATAACCGAAATGATAATGTAGAAAAGTTACAAGAAATGAAACGAAATACTCAGCATAATATTGAAGCGGCTGAGGAGGCAATTGCTGAAACGAACATGTCAAATGAACAAAAACAAGATGTACGCGCTAAAAACGAACGTCGAGAAGAAAGCATTGAAGCATTTGAAGCAGAGATGGAAGATGAAAAGCGGGCTAGACAAACTGGATATAAAAATGAGTAATTCATAACCCTTTATGGCGTGTATCGTAGACAATGCGATACACGCTTTTTCTATTGTTCAAATAAGACAGTATTCTTACTCTTATGCTATACTATTGAAATAAATAGAAATCAAAGGGGAAGAAAATGGCTTTTGGGATTTCACGTACGAAATTAATGGAATGGAAAGAAAAAGCGAGTAACGGTGAGATTGCTTTTTTGACTCATTATTGGCTGGATGACCGTTTTCCGAATTGTACGACGGTAACGAAAGTCGCTTGCTCAAATAGACAAGCTTTGATTGAATGGGGTAGGCAATATGGTTTAAAGCAAGAATGGATTCATCAAAGAGATGTATACCCTCATTTTGATTTAGTCGGAACTGTTCAGAAAGACGTTCTTTTGAAGGAAGGACAGATTGATCAACTACACCGATTATTGAATGGAAAGGATGAGATTAATGACGACTCAGCAACAAATCGTTATGTCTGATTTACAAACAAAACCAACTATTGAACCGAAGGAAGAAATTCAAAGAAGGGTAAAGTTTTTGAAGGACTATTTAATACATACAGGTGCAAATGGATTCGTTTTAGGCATATCGGGAGGACAAGACTCCACGTTAACTGGAAAGCTAGCTCAAATGGCTATTGATGAGTTAAATCGGGAAGCTTCAAAGGAATATGCATTTTATGCGACGAGATTACCATATGGTGTTCAGCAAGATGAAGAGGATGCACAAGATGCTATTCGTTTTATCCGACCGACAAAGGCGATTACGGTTAATATAAAAGCTGCTGTAGACGCATCGATAGAAGCATTTGAACTTGCAACTGGTGAGCCATTATCCGATTTTAATAAAGGAAACACGAAGGCAAGAGAGCGAATGAAAGTTCAGTACGATTTGGCTGCGCATTTTGGATGTCTTGTCATAGGAACCGATCATGCAGCTGAAGCGATTACTGGTTTTTTTACAAAGCACGGTGATGGGGCTTGTGATGTTACTCCTATTTTCGGTTTAAATAAACGACAAGGAAAAGCATTGTTAAAAGAGCTAGGAGCACCTGAGCATTTATATTTAAAGGCACCTACTGCTGATTTGGAAGATGATAAGCCAGGATTACCAGATGAAGTGGCATTAGGAATGAGTTATGATCAGTTGGATGACTATCTAGAAGGCAAGTCAGTGCCTGAAACAATAAAGAAACAAATTGAAGAACGTTACAGAAAAACAGAACACAAGCGTCAGCTACCAGTAACTGTGTATGATGAATGGTGGAAATTTTAAAGGTAGAAAAACAGAGCAAGAATGAACCGATCATTAGGTTTGTTCTTGCTTGCTTTCGATTAATATATCATTCAATGCTTGTGTAGCGAGTTTATGGGCTTCTTTATTTTTGTTTCTTTCAACTAGAACATAGTCAAGCTGGACTCCTAATTGTTGAGCTAGCTCATCAGTACGGTCTAACCATTGACGAAAATGTTCTTCATAGCAAGGCCATTCACCTGATGCTTGTTTGACGACTGTCAAAGAATCAGAATAGATCACAATAGCTTGGTTTGTTATCGTAAGGAATTCACATGTTTGGAGACAGCGATAAAGAGCCGCATATTCCGCTTCATTGTTGTCCTCTAGTAATTCTAATCGGTCGTTTTGGCGATGGCGCCAGCTGCTTCCATGTTGCTCATAATAAATCACCCAGCCAATTCCCGCTTTCTTTGTATGTGGATCGAAGCCTCCATCTATATATACTTGAACGGTATGTGGCATGGTTTGTTCCTGTTGTAAATATTTCTTGAAATCTTTCAAAGTCCATGAAGTATCGTATTGATCAATTGCTTTATAAGAAACCATTCGACCTGATTGCTCAAGATCTATCAATAGATGATAAGCATCTTTAATCGTCAACCACTCTGATGTCATCATGTATTGGTATTTCTTTTTTTTCATACGATATGTCCATTCAATTTTTACGTTCATATTATCACTTCCTTTTAAGGATGGTAAGAATTGCATAATCTTCTCTTTCATGATAAGGTGAATTATCGAAATAATCTATTTTTTATTTATGTCTTATTGTAAGTAGTATGAAAATAATTGAATCAACTCATACATATGAAGTAAAGCTAAAGGAGTAAGTGTCAATGCCAATTAAAATTCCAGATCATTTACCAGCTAAAGAAATATTAAATAATGAGAATATTTTTGTGATGAATGATAGTCGCGCATATAGTCAAGATATTCGTCCCTTGAAAATTGTCATATTAAATTTAATGCCGATAAAAGAAACAACGGAAACACAATTACTTCGCTTATTAGGAAATACACCACTTCAAGTGGAGGTTTCGTTTTTATTTCCGAGTACTCATGTCTCAAAAAATACGTCACATGAACATTTACAAGCGTTTTATAAGACATTTGATGATATTAAGATGAAGAAGTATGACGGTATGATTATTACAGGTGCTCCAGTTGAGATGCTTGAATATGAAGAGGTGAATTATTGGGAAGAATTGACGAAGATAATGGACTGGAGTAAAAATAATGTGACGTCAACTCTTCATATATGTTGGGGAGCGCAAGCAGGCTTATATTATCATTATGATGTCCAAAAATATCATTTAAACGAAAAAGTATTTGGTATATACACTCATTCGATTGAAAAGCAAAATGTGAAGCTTCTTAGAGGGTTTGATGATGAATTTTTGGCACCTCATTCAAGACATACTGACGTGAGAAAAGAAGATATTGAGAAGGTTCCAGATTTAGATATATTAAGCTTATCTGATAAAGCAGGAGTATATATTGTCGCGTCAAAGAATGGTAAGCAAATTTTTGTAACAGGTCACTCAGAGTATGATGTATGTACGTTAAGAGATGAATATGAGCGAGATCGTCAAAAGGGTTTAGACATCCATGTGCCTGAAAATTACTTCCCTAACAATGATAGTGAAAAGCTCCCTCGATTACGGTGGCGTGCTCATTCCAATTTACTGTTTTCGAATTGGCTTAATTATTACGTGTATCAAGAAACGCCATTTGATTTAAATGGTGAATAATGGAACCTATATTTTAAAGGAACGGTTGCCAGATGATTTATTCCATCCTTCAATTCTGCTTGAATGAGAATAAAGAGTCAAAAGCATACGTTCCTTTTGTTTTAGGCAAACTAGGATATAGGTGAATGGTGGTAAGTATGAAATGGGGTGTACAAGTGGAGAAAGAAGTCATTCAATCAACAGTGTTTCTTAATGAAACGGACGTTTATTATCAATTTGGTGAAGCGAAAGGTGATTCAAAAGGAACGCTCATTTTAATTCATGGGTTTGTTTCATCGTGTTATTGCTTTCGAAAAATCATACCGAGCTTACAAAAACATTATGACGTCTACGCGATTGATCTACCTGGCTTTGGCCGAAGTGGTAAACGAAAAGACTTTGAATATTCATTTCATAACTATGCTAATGTCATTATTTCCTTCTGTCACTTATTTCGATTAACGAATGTGATGCTAGTTGGTCATTCTATGGGGGGACAGGTCGCTTTATATACTGCTCTACAAGAGCCCAATTTGGTCTCGAAAATGATTCTTATGTCTAGCTCAGGTTATTTAAAAAGGGTGCGAAAGCCACTCGTGTATGCCTCATATTTACCGTTTGCTAAATCTGTTATGAGACGCTGGATTGAAGGAAAGGATTATAAACAATCATTGCTGCAAGTTGTGTATAACAAAAAGCTGATTGACCAAGAAACGATCACAGAGTACACGAGGCCATTCTCTGAAACCCAATTTTTTGATGCATTACTTGGTTTAATGCGGCATCGTGAAGGAGACCTTTCAAGAGAAGATTTAAATCATATAGATCATCCAATTCTACTCATATGGGGAGAGGAAGATCAAGTTATTCCGATTCGTATTGGAAGAAGATTAAGCGTTGACTTACCTAATGCTGTATTTACTTCAATAAAGAAAACGGGTCATTTAGTACCAGAAGAGAAACCAGATCAAGTGACAAAACTTATTTTTACATTTATTGAAAATGAGAAAACTGTGCAAAAAAGCGATTTATCATAACGTATGCTATAATTATAGTATCGTTTATGTTTGCCGTATTTCAAGGAGGTAGTTGTATGGATCCATTAGATATTATCATGAATAAAGATAATATTACTCCTTACTTTCAAGCAGTTGTAAGTGCGGATAAGCAATTAGTGATTGGATATGAAGTAATCCCTCAATTTCAGAATGGGAAGGATTTCATACCTTTAGATTGGTTTTTTCGTGATTCTAACATCCCTGATGAATACCGATTGGAGTTACACGATTATATTCACAGACTTGTGCTAAAAGAATTACAAGCTGAGCAGCAATCGGCCATCATGTATTTTCAATATGATATTGAACTACTAATTAAAGATAATGGTGAAACTTTTTTGAAAAGAATGGAGCAATTGGAACAGCAAGGGTTAAATTATAATCAGGTTGCCTTGCAATTTCATAGTGATGAATTAGTTGATAAGGCTAATGAATATAAGCACTTCTTTTTTTATTTGCAAAGTTTAGGATTTCGAATTGTTATTACGGAGATTGGGCAATCGACTAGCCGACTTGATCATATTGTCATGTTGAAGCCGAATGTTTTAAAAGCAAAAGTTTCATTTATTGATGAAGAGGAATTACCTCATATGTTTGGAGAAGTTCATCAAACATTGTCGATGCTCTCAAGGAAAATAGGAGCTACGTTATTATTTGAAGGAATATCGAATTTCAACCAATTGAATTATGCATGGCGTAATGGGGGACGTTATTATCAAGGAGAGTTTATTCAAAGCCCTCGTACTTCCCTCGTCCCTTTAGATTGTAGTACAGTACGCTTAAGAAAGAGTTTTACCCATTTCATGACATTCGAGCGAAAAAAAATAGAAGCACAAGTTTCGTTAACAAATGAATTGAATCTTATTTTGCGTGAATCTCTGAAACTAATGACAACAAAAGATACATTTGATGAAATGTTAATGAAAGCAGCGAAAGAGTGTGACCGATACGCATTCCGTCTTTACATATGTGATGCTGAAGGGTTCCAACAGTCATCGAACGCAGAAAAAGATAAGGAGAATGCATGGGGACTAATAGAAGAAGGGCGCTACAAAAACTGGAGCTGGCGGCCATACTTTTTGGAAAATATTGTTCGTATGAGTATTGAGAAAAAAGGTATATTATCAGATTTGTATACGGATATCGAACGAGATGAACGGATAAGGACGTATTCCTTTCCAATTTCAGGCGATTTGTATTTATTTTTAGATATCCCTTATGACTATTTATTTGAACAGGAAGGGTTGTTGTAGTCAGTCCTTGTAACCTAAGGTCGGCTCTTTCTTTTTTGTGAGTAAGACAGAATTTAAAAAAGTCCATTCAAATGAAAAAGGCTTGAGTTGCTGTGGGTAAGAGGATGGACACAAAAAAAGTTACTTTTTTTGTGTCTTGGTAAGAGGGGAGAGTTTTTTTTGCATGAGAAATCAGCGCATCGTTTAATGGCCTATTTATTCTTTATTCATTCCACGATGACGATTATTGTTGGTTATATTCCGGTTTATTTTCAAGCGGAGGGTTTATCTAGTTCTCAGGTTGGATTATTAATGGCCATTGGTCCTTTAGCGACTATTATAGCCCAACCGTTTTGGGGATATATGAGTGATAAATATAAAAGCATTAAACGGATGCTTCTTGTTGCTATTATAGGTGTAATTATATCGTCTATAATGTTTCTGTTTA
Organism: Halalkalibacter sp. AB-rgal2; assembly: GCF_041821005.1. Classification (NCBI taxonomy): domain Bacteria; kingdom Bacillati; phylum Bacillota; class Bacilli; order Caryophanales; family Bacillaceae; genus Halalkalibacter; species Halalkalibacter sp. AB-rgal2. The sequence goes on along the minus strand of NZ_JBGUAV010000030.1, from coordinate 8,213 downwards.
TTGATTCTTTTTTAGGTTTTATGGTTTTAATGTTTGTTCTTTTTCTTTTTATTTCACCGACAACAGCATTAGGTGACTCTTTGGCACAGCAAACGGCCCATGTACAACGAATTAGTTTTGGTCGAATTCGCATGTGGGGTTCGTTAGGGTTTGGAATTACTTCTTTACTTACGGGCTATTTATTAAGCATCGTTGGTGTTGAAAATATTATGTACCCAATGTTGACAATGGCTATTATATCGTTTTTCTTTGCTTTAAACATTCAAGATGCTCCGCAAACGAACAAACCCGTTACAGTCATTGATGCTTTTAAGTTAAGCATGAACCCTGCCCTTCTGCTGTTTTTAGGCTGTGTTCTCTTCATTTCGGTTACTCACCGTGCAAATGATACGTATTTAGGTTTGTACATTGTTGAACTTGGTGGGCCAGAGGCGATGATTGGCTGGGCGTGGTTTATTGGAGTCTCAACAGAAGCGATCGTTTTTGCTACAAGTGCCTATTGGTTTAGAAAGTGGTCACCATTAACCTTTGTCATCATTGCAGGTTTTATTTATGCGTGTCGCTGGTTTATGTTAAGCTTACTGAGTGAGCCGTGGATATTACTACCACTTCAAGCATTACATGGTGTTACCTTTGGTTTACTGTATTTAACTGCATTCCAATTTGTAAACTTCTTGATTCCGAAGCATTTACAAGCGACTGGACACGTTTTATTCATTACAATTGTCTTTGGGCTTTCTGGTATTATTGGCTCGCTATTAGGTGGACACCTCATTGATATAACGTCAATGAATCAGCTTTACGTCTTCATGTCCATTAGTGCATTATTTGGAACTTGCTCATTAATTGTATTTAAACGGTTTTATGATGCTAGCGTAGAAATCAATAAAGAAATAGTTTCATAACGATATAAGGGGGTTTTGTTGTTGGATATACAAGTAACACCATCTGCAGTTGACTTTTTCAAACAAACGTCGTTAGAAGGTAAAAAAATTCGAGTACGTGCTTACGATACATTTGAGTGCAGTACGATGGTTGCCTATGATATTGTGTTAGATAAAAAAAGTGAAGATGATCTTGAAGTTTCTTTAAAGGGTCTTCCTTTTATTTATAATACGAAGGCGATAGATGAAATTGGGAACTATATTAAGGTTGATTATGTCCCTTCTCAAGGCTTGAAAATGGTCAATACAAATCAAACATTAGCATATGGTTTATCGTTAAAATCAGTGTGAAGTACTTCTTTTTATAACACCACCTACGAAAAGTTTTTTACTAACGTAGGTGGTTTGTTTGATGACACCAAAAAAGTTAAAAATCAAACTTTTTCCGTGCACTTTCGTTTATTTCGTTACTTCTTTAGAAAGAGACCGCTGACTTGCTTGATAATCGGACTCACTTGGTTGACGGTCTTGACCACTTGATCAACGGTTTGAACGGTACGGTTCATATCAAACTTACCTTCCTCATTCATAAATATCGATTTTACGAACGACGGTTTTTTGGGTGAAGAGCTTGGCTGGTGCTGTATATGTTGATGATAGGGCTGTTGAAAAGGTTGTCGTCTATGTTGAAATGGTACCCGTCCGTTTGTCATATGCTGTGGGAAGGGATGATTAACAGGGTGATAAGGTCTAGGTTGCTGCTCGTAATAAGGTGATTTCATATGAAACATACAAGTATTCCTCCTATTCAATCGTAATTTGTTTTCGATTGTGTGGGATTTTGATAGTAAGTAGACCGTTCTGATAGGATGCTTTTACATCCTTTTCGTGAAATGTGAATGGAACATAAAGAATGCGTTCACGTACACTCTTAGTTGCATACTGTTCGGTACGACCGGCTTGCTCATCATTGATCACGGTTTGTTCTTGTTCAATTACTTGAATCCGAATCGATTGGTTGTATATGTCTAAGTTAATTTGATTTTTCTTTACACCGGGTAATTCAACATCCGCACGCCATTGCTGATTTTCTTCAGATATATAAACGGGAAATGTTGGTTGAAATATAGAGTGATCTGGCAAAGTAGAGGAGGTTTGTTGGAAAAAGTCATCAATTGATTGTAAAAAGTCTTGGTATCCTTGTGGAAGCTTCTTGATCCAAGGATGATTTTCAGACATGGTGTTCACCTCATTGTTGAGTAGTAGCTACTTTTATATGTATGTGTCATTTTACGAAAGGTGATTGTTTCATAAAAGGAAAGGTGGGGGTAAGTTATGAAATACGTAGTGGCTGATAGTCATTGTGATGCTTTATTAAAGCTATGGGAACAACCATTGCGAAACTTTCAACACTCAAAAGAGATCGATGCGAACTATGAAAGATTAATACAAGGGAATGTGAAGGTACAATTTTTTGCGATATTTGTTGAACCGTGGATCAAACAAGATCAGAAATTTCAAGTGGTTTTAGAGCAGGTTGATCATTTTTACAATCAAGTATTAACTCAACCAAGAATGAAGCATATAAAAAGTTGGCAGGAAATAAATGATATCCAACCAAATGAGATCGGAGCGGTATTGACATTAGAAGGTGTTGATGCCATTGGAGATGATCTAAACAAGTTATCGATATTGCGACACCTCGGTGTTTTATCTGTCGGTTTAACTTGGAATCAGGCCAACTTAGCAGCTGATGGAATTGGCGAAGATCGTGGGGCTGGAATAACGAGCTTTGGCAAAGAAATTGTACACTTTGTTAATGAAAATCAAATGTTAACAGACGTTTCTCATTTGAGTGTAGCAGGGTTTTGGGATGTTATTGAGTTGGCTCATAAGCCGATTGCAAGTCATTCAAATGCAAAACGATTGTGCAATCATAGACGGAATTTAGCTGATGATCAGATTAAAGCATTAATAAAAAAGGATGGATATATTGGGATTGTATTTCACCCTTTATTTTTAGCAGATAATGGGCATGCATCAATTTCACATATTATCGAACAGATTGATTATTTTTGCTCGCTCGGTGCAGCGAATCATATAGGATTTGGATCTGATTTTGATGGGATTCCTTCTTATGTTAGTGGTTTAGAACATAGTGGTCACTTTTACCAACTAGGTGAAGAGCTTGAAAAAAAATTTTCCTCTTCTTTTTTGGAGAAATTATTTTATAAGAATATTAAACATTTTCTTATAACGTAGGATAGACATTGAGTGTAAATAAGGTTCAATGATGATTTAATCATTGAACCTTATTTTTACATACTTTTTGAAACGTCTACATGTTAGTTATCGTCAATATTGGTTTGATCGCGTTTATCGGCAAGGAAATGTTATAGTTTTTTTCAATTTTTGATCTCAGAAGAATAATTACAGTTGAACAAGTATGAAACCATATGATGACGTATGTTACACTTGCGATAGAATTTTAAGAAGGGATGAAGTTACATGAAGAAATTTTATACAGTCATTTTTTCAACAGTACTAGCTTTAACATTAGTTGCTTGTGGTGGTGATGAACCTGAACAAGTTGAGGGAGATGTAAATGGAGATAATGGAGAAATTGAGCAGGATATAGATTTAGGGTTTAATGAAGAGGATATTCCTGAGGTAATTGCTACGGTAAATGGTCAGGAACTAGATCGTGATCTATATATTGCTTTATTGCAACAAGAAGCAAACAACCTATTAATGCAGGGCGTTGATATGGGTACTGAAGAAGCACAGAATTATATGAACGATGCAAAGCGAGAATATTTAGAGAAATTAGTAGATGAAGAACTCATTATTCAAGTAGCTGAAGAACGAGGAATAACAGCAACTGAGGAAGAAGTGGATGCAGAAATTGCGATGTACTTAGATAGTATGCAAATTGAAGAGACAGAGCTGAATGAGATGTTAGATGCGCAAGGCTTATCAATGGATGATGTGCGTGAAGATTTTATTGATCTTGTTCTTAGAGCTAAATTTATTGACGAAGAGATTTCAACTCCAGACATTACTGAGGATGAAATTGAAGCTACTTATGAAGAGCTAGTAGCTAATACTGGTGAAGAGGCTCCTACACTAGATGAGTATCGTGAGGATATTGAACAATACCTGAAAAGCCAGAAGGAACAAGAAGAACTTAATTTAATCATTAAAGATTTAAAAGAAGAAAGTGAAATTGACCGTTTTGTTTAAGATAAAAGTGTCTTGGAAGCTTAGCTTTCAGGGCATTTTTTTCATGTCCATATGCAACCTGTATTAATTCGTTTAAATTTTTGAAAATTATTGTTGCTGATTCTATCTATTCTCCTATAAACTATAAGTAGGAAATTAGTTTCGGTAAATGGAGGAATGGATATGGAAAAGAGCAATATTTTGCTTGAGACAGGAACGAACGAACTAGAAATTATCCTTTTTAAAGTCGGAAAAGGAACATTTGGTATAAATGTCCTAAAGGTAAGAGAGATTATTAACCCTTTACCGATTACAGAGACTCCTAATGAGCATGAACATGTTGAAGGTGTAATAAGGTTACGAGAAGAGGTTATTCCTGTAATCGATTTAGCAAAAGTATTAAATGCTCCACCTTCAGAAAGTCTTAATGAAGATAAATTCGTCATTGCTGAGTTAAATCAATTAAAAGTTGCTTTTCATGTACATAGTGTTTCAAGAATTCATCGTATTTCTTGGGAACAAATTGAGAAGCCAAGTGAATTATCTCAAGGGATTACGCAAACAATCGGAATCGTTAAGATGGAAAATGAAATGCCTTTATTACTCGATTTTGAAAAAATTGTCGTTGATATTAATCCAGAATCAGGCTTGAGTGTCGAACAAGTAAAGTCAATGGGACCGAGAATGCGTTCTCAGAAAAAAATATTAGTTGCAGAAGATTCTCCTACTCTTAGAAAATTGTTGCATGACACATTGTTTGAAGCGGGTTATGATAGTATACAATTTTTTGAAAATGGAAAGATGGCTTGGGAATATTTAGAGTTGTTAGCAAAAGAAAATGAAAGTGATATTGACCGACGAATTAACGCTGTTATTACAGATATTGAGATGCCGCAAATGGATGGTCATCATTTAGCAAAAAGAATTAAAGAAACTCAGTCTCTTAAACACTTGCCGATTATTATTTTTTCATCATTAATTACAAATGATCTGTATCATAAAGGTGAAAGTGTAGGTGCATCTGCACAAATTAGTAAACCAGAGATTGTGAAGCTAGTTGAAACGCTCGACGAGCTGCTTAATTAGCGTAAATAATAGGTGACTGTAGAAAGGAGTAACTTTCTTCTACAGTCACCTTTCATCGTTATAGCACTCATACGTGCGGAACGTATTAGTGAGTTTTTTGGTGTAATGTTTTTAAAATATCTTTTTTTTGTTGTTCATTTATAAGGCCTAGTTTGGTGAATAGATGTGCACAATAGACTGTTTTTTGTTTTGTGCTCATATTAAAACTCCTTTTTCTTTATAATATGTCCAAAGGAAATAAAGTTTCCTTCAGGAAACTTTATAGGCGCTTGATTAGACAAACAAGAACGATCATTGTTATGATGTATGGAAAGTGAAGTAGGGAGTGAGATCATTGAATATTGAAATAACAAAACCTGCTATCCAGTGGTTCAAGGATGAATTCGATTTAAATAATGAAGAGCATTCGTTTATTCGTATTTTTGCGAGATATGGAGGGTGTGGGTCATTACAAAGTGGTTTTTCGTTAGGGATAAGTAAGGAAAGTCCAGAGAAGGTTGGAGAAAAAACAGAGGTTGAAGGTATAACATTTTATATTGAAGAGGAAGATTTATGGTATTTTGATGGTCATCATCTTAAGGTGAAATATAGTCGAAAAAACGAAGAAATTGAATTTGTGTATGAACAAAAATAAAGAGGCAGTAAGGCTCTCTATGAGGACATTACCGACCTTCCTTTATGTTAACAGTCACTAGCACCCTAGTCATTCGCCGTGATGTTGGTTAGGCATTTGCCTATAAGTAAGAATAATTTAACGAGAAAGCAGGAATATTTATGGAGAAAGCTACTTTTGCAGGTGGTTGTTTTTGGTGCATGGTTAAGCCCTTTGATGAGCTACCAGGCATTATTAGTGTTGAGTCTGGTTATATGGGTGGAGTTGTGCAGAATCCAACCTATGAACAGGTGAAAACAGGAACAACTGGGCATTATGAAGTTGTTCAAATTACGTATGATCCGACATTGTTTTCTTATGAACAGCTATTGGATCTTTATTGGCCACAAATTGATCCTACTGATCCTACTGGACAATTTCATGATCGAGGCTCGCAATATCGAACGGCGATCTTTTATCATACAAATGAGCAAAAGAATTTAGCGCAACAAACGAAAGAAGAGATTGAGAAGAGTAAACGGTTCAACAAACCAATTGTTACACAGATATTACCAGCTAAAATATTTTATTTAGCAGAAGGTAATCATCAAGATTTTTATAAAAAAAAGCCAGAAGAATATAAGGCTGATCGCGAACAATCAGGTAGGGATATATTTATAAAAGAAAATTGGGGAAATTGAATCGAACAGAAGAGTCACTGGAGAAGATAATGGTCTTCTTCCGTGATTTTTTTGTCGTAAAAACGTAGTAGAAGTATATAAAGGTTCTAATAATATGTGAAAGTATGAAAAAATATGAGAAAAAAACTCACTATTATGGATAGTTTCTGATATACTAATACTAAAGAGAGAGGAGTGGATATGATGAAACGAAACTTACACAGAATGCGCATCTTTGTCATGATATCTTCTCTAACATTGATCGTATGTGCTCTTTCAGTTGTTTTGATTGTTCACTATTGGACCCATACAGAGGCAGGACGAGTACCTCCGAAAACAGCCGTTGTTTTACAGGCGATTAACGAAAATTTAGTAACAACTGATATGAAAGCGCCTCAGTTTTTAACGTCCTCGGGTTCGGCTCGATTTACACGCGAATACGTCGAAATTCCTGTAGCTGATGGCAGTACAATTACGAGTAAAATGTATCGACCGATAGAAGGCGATTCTCACCCGATAATTCTTTACTATCACGGTGGAGCATTTATGGAAGGCTATGGCGATATTGAAACTCATGATAACATTGTTCGAGCTTTGGCAACAAGAACAAATAGCATTGTGATTGCTGTAGGATATCGAGTTGCACCAACATATCCGTTTCCAACAGCCATTGAAGACAGTTATGACGCTTTAAATTGGGCTTATATGAATGCGTTTTCTATTGGCGGTGATCCAAATCATATTTCAGTAGCAGGTGATAGTGCAGGGGGAAATATAGCCACGGTTGTATCATTGATGTCCCGTGATCGTAATGGACCAGATATACAGTCTCAGGCATTGTTTTATCCGTTAACCACGTTTCAAGATGTTGATTTCGATTCGCGTTATAAATATGATAGCGGTTACTATTTGTTATCAAGAAGTGTGATGTTAAGAGCGCGGGACACATACACACCTCAAGAATCGCTATGGAGCCATGCATATACCTCTCCACTCAATGCTGATTTGGAAGGGTTGCCTCCAGCGATCGTTATTACCGCAGAATTTGATCCTTTGCGTGATGAAGGAGAAGAATATGCAAGAAGGCTCGCTGAAAGTGGAGTTCCTGTCGTCAATTATCGTTATAACGGTGTGATGCATGGCTTTGTTTCATTTTATGAAGTCATGTATAGAGGTAATCATGCTTTAGCAGAAGCGGCTTTATTTCTAAGAACGACAGATACTTCTACTGAAAGTATGTATCAATTTCAAGTATTTGATGGTGCGACGAATACAAGAATTCAATTACGAGAAGAAGCTGAAGCGTATGCGATTGGGACTTTCTTAATCGGCAAGAAAGCTCTATCTTTGTTCTATAGTATTGTACAATAAATTATATTCAAACGATGCTGGGTGATAATGAAAGTGTTTAGTTGAGTATCCGAACAAGGTGCGAACGTGGCGGATGAAAAGGAGGCCACTGAAAAAGCGCTCGTTTACTTCGGACTTGAAAGGGAGCTTTGTCCGCGCTCCTGGGATGGGGGGCACGCTTTCCGCAGGCGGGCGTTGAACTAACCAGCTGCGCCGGTGGATTTCAACCTGCCCTTCCCTGAGGCCATTGAAAAAGTAGAAATCAACTTTTTCAGTACCTTTGATTTGATAAGCAATGGCTTCACTCGTTGCTCGATTGATACGAGAAACCCACTCAATCAATCTTCTCAAAACAGGCAACGGTTTCGCACATTGCTTAAAGGGAAAAGGTAAAAACCA